>NZ_JBGVBR010000202.1:0-5544 GCF_045225735.1 Succinimonas sp.
TGGTGAGAAGATCAATAAAAGACTTCTGGAGCTTAGTATCATTCCGGTAATCCCGGTAAATCAGATCCCACTCGTCCATAATCAGGACAAATCTTTCTCCGGTATATTCGCATACTGCCTGTAACGCCGCGGGCAGGTTTTTTTTACCGACTTTTCTGCTTTTGCCGATCACTCTGGCATAGTCTTCGTTTTCTTTCAGATCCTCGATGATTGTGTATTTAAGATAATCAACAAAGGCAGTAACCCCCTTAACCTGCAGATCCTCATCTTCGGTGTATGCAATATATTCGTCCCTGATGGTGTTCATGTCGATGTAAATCACATCGTACTTGTTCAGGTGCTTTGCGTAACTGCCATTTCCGGCAATTTTAAGTCCGTCGAATAAATGCTGTCCGGCATAGGCCTTTGAGTAATAAGCCAGAAGCATATGCGCCGTTACGGTTTTGCCGAATCTGCGGGGACGGGTAAGAGCCAGCAGATTCCCGTCAAGGTCAAAACGCTCATTGGTTTCGGCAATAAAATCAGTCTTATCAACTAACACTCTGAAATCCTTTGCCTGAACCAGATTTATAAAGAAGTTTTTCTTGTTTGGATTCAGAATATTGCCCATAGCTTAATCTCCGGGAACTTCATGATGCTGCCATTTTAACACGGCGCCAGATGCATATCCGTGATACATGACATAAGGGCTCAAAACGGCAAGTTTTCCGCATCTGCCTTATGCCTGAGCAGTCATTTGTCATGCCTTAAGTTCTGGCAACAGTCTCCCGGACTTCTCGCAATATCCAATCCAGAGCTCCTTCATCTCTTAAAACCCGGACATTTGGAACTTTATTTCCGGCAGATCCGGGAACTGAATGACCGGGAGATACAGGCATTTCAGGATCCGGCAAAGGCTCTTTTGCAATGCCGTTTTGTCAGGAGTTTCCCGCCGCCTGCAAAAAAAACATTTACAAAAGCCTGCTAAACAAAAATAATGACAGGTATCACATTTCTGTCAGCCCTTTTATCAGCATTGCCTGCCAGCCAGCTTGTCAGGACTGTGCGACAGAGGCTTTTCACAGAAAAAGAATCATGTTCACAGGAGAAGAATCATGAGCCTCTCGCTTTCCCTCCGCCAGCACCTCCGGCATTATCACGACAACTATCTCTTTATGCTGGGACATCTGGCCACAGACATCTGTCAGGGTTCCGTGGGAGCCGCCCTGGCGGTGCTGCTGGCGGCAGGGTATCTCCATACCAACACCGAAATCTCCATGCTGGTGCTGGCCTCCACCCTGCTGTCCTCCATCGTGCAGCCTCTGGTGGGGATCATCTCGGATCTGAAGCCCCGGCCCTGGATCATGACCGTCGGCATGGTCACCGCCGCTCTGGGCATTGGCTTTATCGGCTGCACCCAGAATTTCATTCTGATGTTTATCCTGATCAGCATCAGCGGCGTGGGGGTGGCCATGTTTCATCCCCAGGGAAGCCGGTTATGTCATGCCTGCTCTCATGAACACATGGGCCGGGGGATGAGCATCTTCTCGGTGGGCGGCAATATCGGATTTGCCATAGGCCCGGTGGTAATCTCCCTGGCCACCCTGCTCTTCGGACCTCCGGGCATTATGGTGATCATGCTGCCGGCTCTCATTATGATGTTCGTATTCATGAACAGGCATCAGCACTATACGGAGCTCACACTTAACGAAAACCGCGAGCTTAAGTCCCAGCCTCAGGAAAGAGAAAGCTATGCGGGATTTGCCATCCTGACCATGATGATCTTTTTCAGATCCTGCGTGTACTTCGGTCTTACCACCTTTATTCCGCTGTACTTCATGTCCCGCTTCAAGTGGGAGGTAGGTCTGGCCAATGGCAATCTCACGGTGATCGCGGTGTGTTCCGCTCTGGCCACGCTGGCCGGGGGCGCTCTGGCGGATCGCTTCGGCTTCAAAACCGTGCTGGCCATGTCGGCCACTCTGGCAGTGCCCTTTCTCATTGCCTTTGCCGCCATGGACTCCGCCGGGCTCGCCGTGGCCTTTCTGATCCCGGCCGCCCTGTTCCTTTACGGGAGTCTCTCCGTATCCATGGTCATGGGACAGAAGCTGCTCTGCAATCACATCGGCTTTGCCTCCGGCATCACCATCGGCCTCGGGATTTCCTTCGGGGGCATCACGTCTCCGCTTTTGGGGTATATCGGAGATCACTACGGTCTGGAATATACCATGTGGACTATCGTGGTTGCGGCCATGCTGTCAGCTCTGGTAGCCTGGTTTGTTCCGGATATCGACGCCATCAGACAAAAAAGAAAAGAGGCGGCAGAATCTGCTGCTTCCGTAACATCTGAAGCATAAAACCATTCCTGAGAAAGGTGTCCAGTTTTAGAATAGTTCTGCCGGGGGAGCTCTCCCGGCTTTTCATAAACCGCCCAAAATACGGAGACCGGTTCCATGACTGATAACAGCAGCGCCCCGGATGGCAAGAAATCCCCGGATATTCCGGAAGCTCCTTCCGCAAAGCCCATCGGCCGGATCCCGGAGGGAGTTTCTCCGGAAAGACGCTATCTTCCGGTTTCCCTGGAAAAGATCCCTGCGGGATTCCCGGCTCCTAACGGCGGCTATATTGACGGCCGGCTGGATCTCAATGAGTTCTGCATCAGCCATCCCGCCTCCTCCTATATTTTTCAGGTAATCGGGGACTCCATGATTGAAGCCGGCATTCTCCCGGATGACTATCTGGTGGTGGACAGGGCCCGGGAGGCCCGGCACGGCGACATCGTTATCGCCGAGGTCAATCAGGAATTCACAGTGAAGTATCTGGAGCTGGTACCGGCTCCCCGGCTGGTGCCCGCCAACCGCAACTACCGTCCGATTCTGATCACCCCGGAACTGGAATGCCAGATCATTGGAGTGGTGGTAACCTCTCTCAGGAAATACTGAGAAAGCTCCGGGGAAGATGTACGAGCGAACGAAAGCACGTGAGATCTGGAAGTCCGGGATTTCGGCAGCAAAGTACCGCATCCCGGGACAATCGGGCTCCGGTGATCTCAGCATCTCGCATTAACCGCGCTCTCCAAACCGTTTAAACTGCCTGCCGTTAAAACACGGAATCTTTGTAAAGCCGCCCTGCTGCCATCATCTCTCCCTTACTGCTCAATACATTCCCCGCCATGAAACTCCGCCCCGTTTCTCCGCCTCGCTTTAGCTTCTCAACAAGGCTTTGGCTCGGTACAGCTATGGAATGGTTGGGGATAATGGATGAGCAGAAAGCGGAGATAAGAGAAGCAACGGGGAGAAACAGCATGGAAAACTTGGGAGCGGCACAGACCAGACACGGCATGGGCGAATGATAGCCGCATGGGCAGACGATATTCATACTAGATAACTGTGTGATATGACACACATTTTTATCGTGATTTATGAAAGTAAATTACCACTGTTTTAAGGAAGTGTTTTCAGATAAAACAGACAAACACGGCGGTTAGATAGCATCAAAAACCTTTATAACTAAAGGTTTAACAGTTTTTATCACTGACTTTCCCGAAAATATTTTCAAAAAGATGAAAGTATTTTCATTCAAAAATTTTGTAAAATTCTTCCATTTAGCTATTGCGTTTTGTGCGGTATATCACTATCATGAAAATGTGCTCAGCGAGATGAGCTAACAAAATTTCGGAGGAAAACGAAATGAAAAGACTTTTTAACAGACACGTTGCCATGACCAGCCTGGCCCCGGTAACCCGCGAATACTTCTTCAGCTACGTGAAGTAAGGGTTTCGGAAGATAAACCGAAGGAAGAGTCCGGGGCTGAAAGGATAAGATGACAAAGCCCCGGTTCACAACAGTTTAAGAATGAGGTAACCGAAATGAAGAGACTTTTTAACAGATACGTTCCTGTGAACAACCTGGCCCCGGTAACCCGCGAGTACTTCTTCAGCTACGTGAAGTAAGGGTTTCGGGAGAAAACCGAAGGAAGAGTCCGGGGGCCGAGAGAATAAGATGACAAAGCCCCGGTTCACTACAGTTTAAGAATGAGGTAACCGAAATGAAGAGACTTTTTAACAGATACGTTCCTGTGAACAACCTGGCCCCGGTAACCCGCGAATACTTCTTCAGCTACGTGAAGTAAGAGCGCCAGGGATTACGATCTGGCTTTAACAAACAAACCGAGAAGGCAGAGCAATCTGCCTTTTTCTTTGTCTCCCGGAGTCATTTCCGGCCCCTTTTCAATCAAACTAAGAGAGCAGTCCCTTCCCGATATTCCTGATCCACAGCCGATTACCAAAATGATCTCATACCCAGGCGAGCAGGCATCGCTATTCTCCATTCAAACGGACGAAAGATGAACGTTCTGTGCCGCGGCGGCTGATTCCCGATTAGAAGATTACAGATTACAGATTAGCCGTAAAGCGGGCCGCACAGCGTAGTTAGCAAAGTCGACGTTGCAACCATTAAGGTAGAGCGCGCCGCCCGACTTTACGAACGAAGCGTAGTACCGATCATTGCCCGGCGTCCGCAGCCACCAAATACAACAGCCATTGCCATTATCAACAGATGCTCCTTGGTTACGGGCACGCCCCGTAGACCGGCACTGCCTGTCCCCGTCATTCTTAAAATACCGTTCCGCCTCTGCCAAACTGAGGCAGAAAATCCGGTCATCGGTAGGATTGCCGGCTGAGATGCGGTACTTCGGATTACATTCATTTTCAAGATGCGTAACCTTGATTCTCTTCTGCTCCTCTGCGGAAAACGCCGCCTTCAGAAAATCATTGTTAAGCCATCTCCGGAGATCGCACTGCTCCCAAGTTATGTCTCTGTAATTCTCATGGTACTTCCGGCAATCCAGAGCATGCCTGCTGATAAGAAGAGCTTCATTGCCTTTGGCTTCCAGCACTAGCCATTCAATAGGAGCCGGGGCCTGATCCTCCTGGGGGTAGCTACCGAATTTCACGTAGCTGCCTTTTTTGAAGGTGGGGTACATTTGGCCCCAGAGCCGGATCTGGCCGGGAATTTCGGAATCGTTCTTATGCTTCAGAAGCTCCTTGGCGAGATGGGATACTCCGGGAGTATTGGAAGCGGCCAGTTCATTCAGGTAAGTCTCATGCACCCGGACAAATTCCCGGAGATAAAGGGGCTTCCGCTTTCCTTCCTCCTCGAGATCTGCCGCAAATCTGGCAAAGTCTTCCTTGTCCGCAAAAAGATATTCCCCCATGGAGATCATTTTGCCAACGGTGTCCTCCAGCTTTTTGAAGGCATCGCTCTTCCAGTGGCTGATGGCCACCTCCGCCAGGGGAACATCGTAGCGATGGAGAATGCTTCTTACGATATGGGTATTTCCTTCCTGAATGCTCTTTTCCACAAAGTTGTTAAAGTCATCCGCATCCTTGAACTGAAACTCAAAGTCATCAAAGATGGCGCTCCGGGCATCATCGTAAACCTCCTGAACAAGGCTCTTTGATTTCGCATCAGGAAGAGCAGAGACCAGAAACTCCAGTTCGTCCCGCACCTTGAGAAGCAGCTTTTCATGAGCGCTGCGATCCTTTTTACGGTCTTCGGCCATGGTCTT
>NZ_JBGVBR010000203.1:0-7639 GCF_045225735.1 Succinimonas sp.
GATTAAGACGGGGGAATCTCCCCATGCCGTATAATTTGACTGGTTTTCGGGGCATGATTTCCGGAGAAGTGCATTCGGGGAATGACCGTTTTCCGGAGTGTCCGGGAACCCCGTACCGAACACGACTCTTTCTTTTTAGGCAGCGCCGGGCAGATATGATTTTCTGGATTCCTGTAAACGAATATATTCTGGAGTTTGAATCCCTGGAGGATATCAGATTTCCGGAACTTCCCGGAAGCGCTTTTCGGGGAGTGTTCGGCACCTGTCTCCGCTGTGAATGCTGCATTTCCAGAGGTCAGGAATGCCACCGCTGTCAGCTTTTGCGGGTCTGTCCCTATAACATTATTTTTGAAAGGGCGATCCCGGCGGACGGAGATAATGTGATCCGCGATGATACGGCCAAGCCCTATATTTTTGAAACCGTAAATCTCAGCAGGCAGTTTGCCCGGAAGGGAGAACTGTTTTCAATCAGGGTAAAGCTGTTCGGCACTGATCCCACCTACACCAAGTACATTATCAAAGCCATGATGGCTGCGGGACGCCGGGGCGTGAATGCGGATCGGAAGCGTTTCCGGCTGATCCGGGTGGCCCAGTCCTCATGCAACGGCATCTTTACGGTTTATCAGCGCGGGGACAATCATGAGCTTGATATTCGGGACTGTCATCTTCGTATTGAGTGTCCGAACGAAGCCAGTGAAATTCAGGTGATTATCCCGGAGAACATGCCGCTCATTCTTAAGGCCCGCTGTCCCGAGCTTCGCAACAAAAGAGGCGTGGCCATTTCTCCCGAAGCCTTTACTGCCCGGAAGTTTCTGACTACGGCTGTCAGAAGAACTCTGAGCCTTTACGATCACTACGGCCGGAAGAAGGATCCCTCCGGAAAGGGACTCCTGCCCTTTAATACCCGGCCGGAAAATGAGCTTATCGAACTTGCTCGCGGGATCGAACTCTCTGATACGGAGCTTTTTCAGAAAACCTGCACCCGCTATTCCAACAGATCCCGGGAAAAAACAAGTCTGCCGGGCTTTTACGGGCAATTTACCCTGAAGGGGGAACTGACGCCGTTTATTCCCTATCTCTGGTTCTGCGCGGTCTGTCATCTGGGAAGCTACAGCATTATGGGGCTGGGAGGCTTCGGGATCAGGCGGGTCCGCTAGCTCAGGAACCGGTCAGTCCTGCTCCGGCATCTTATTTTCCTTATCGTATCTCTTCCGGTAATATTCCGCGGCCCGGTATTCCAGAATGTCGCAGAAATGCTCCCGGAAGGCGGGGTTTTGAGAGGGAAGGCGGAGATCCTCTGCCAGGGCCAGAGAATCAGGTTCCGGCTGCCGGAAAAACCGGTACTCCGTTTTAAGGAGGAAATTAACGGGGTTTTTCAGGATCGTCTGGAGATGCCGGGAATCCGGGATGTTCAGGAAATCGGCAAAGGTCGCGCTGCGGTCATTTTTACGGTTATTTTCCAGATCCCGCCAGTTTCTGTTTTTCCGGAAGAAGTCCTTCCAGGATGCCAGAAGATCCGTTTTGCTCACCTGCATTTTTATGCCGTTCCCGGCGGTGAAGGCCATGAGAACCGGCATTTTGTAAACCTTGGTCATGGCGGTGGTTTCCAGCATTTTCAGAAAATCATATCCGGGCCCCTGACAAAGCTCCTGTTCCTCCGGGGTGAGTTCATTGTTTTCCTTCAGAAAATCCAGGTAGTTCCGGAAAATGTTGTACTTGGACTGATTGATGATCTGGCGGTAGAGGGTGTCATCCATGCTCTTGAAGAGATCCGATCGCATGGGACGCCGGCCCAGAAGATCCCGGAGGCGGCAGTATTCCGCACGGATTCTGTCCCGGAAGCTCTGCTCCTTCTTTGCCATTTCATTAAAGAGGCTGATGGCCCGGAGATCAAAATCCGCCTCGCAGCCGTCCGGGAGATCCCGGGGGCCGTAGCTGTCCCGGGAGGCGGAGGATCTTCCTTCCGAGAGAATGCTGATGATGCGGCCGGCCTTTTCATAGTTGCCGATAAAGTCCAGCACGGTGAGCGCCGGCTTATCGGGATGCAGCCGGAGTCCCCGGCCCAGCTGCTGGAGAAAAACCACCGGGGATTCCGTAGGGCGGAGAAACATCACCATGTCCACTGGGGCGATGTCCACTCCTTCGTTAAACATGTCAACAGAAAATATCACCCGGATCTCCCCTTTGAGGAGCCTGATAATGGCGGTTTCCCGGTTTTCGGAATATATGCCTGCAGCATTGCTGCACACGAAAACGGACTTTACGCCTCTTTCAGAAAACTCCCGGGCCATCTCCTCCGCATGCCGCCGGGAGCAGCAGAAGCCCAGAGCCCTTTTTGAACCGCGCTTAAGGTAGTTCTGGAAGATAAGATCATGGCGGCGGAGGTTCCCGAGATAGGTTTTGTTAAGATCCTCGCTGTCATAGTGTCCGTTTACCAGCCGGAGTCCCGAATAGTCGGTGTCATCATAGACTCCGTAGTAGCGGAAGGGCGCGAGATAGCCCCGGTTGATGGCGGTGAAGAGGGAGATCCGGTAGGGCACGTTGTAGTCAAAGAGCTCAAAGATGCTCCTTCCGTCCAGACGGTCGGGGGTGGCGGTAAGCCCCAGAAGAAACTTCGGTCTGAAGTAGCGGAGGATTTTCTGGTACTGGGAGGCCGCGCTGTGGTGCACCTCATCTATGACGATATACTCAAAGCGATCCCGGGGGAAATAGCCGGAGTTCAGGTAACGCTCGCTCCCCAGAGTGGCCACCGAGGCCATGATAACCGGGAGATCCGCGCATTTCTCATCAGCGTTGAAAAAGCCGATTTCGTTTGATTTCCGGATGCTGGAAAAGGTACGGGCGGACTTTTTCAGGATCTCCTCCCGATGGGCGACAAAAAGCACCGTGGCGAAGTTCAGGGAGTCAAAGGCCGCCAGGGCGGTTTTGCCGATGCCGGTGGCGGCGATGATGAGGCCCTTGTCGCAGCCGTCGGCCCGGGATTTTTCCAGAGCGTACAGGGCTTCGATCTGGGCGTTCCGGGGCGTGAAAATCGAGGTAACATTGTCTGTATGGTCATTGTCGGCATTGACGGTACCGGCATCAACATTGTCAGCTTGGTTGCTGCCAGCATGGTCAGGCCCGGAATCCGGATCATTTCCGGATTCTTCGTACCGGAAAAGATGCCGGAGAGCCGGCGGCTGATGCCAGGAATCGGCATAGGCTTTAAGGGCGGCGTCATCCATAACCGTGGCATGGCGGAAGAAGAGATCCTCAAAGGTCTGGAAGAATTTGAGGTACCCGGTTTCATCGCTGATGCTGCTGAAGCGGTAGTTCCATTCAATGGCTCGGGTAAGAGCGCTTTTGGAGATGTTGGAGGAGCCGATAAAGATTTCGCTGAAGGTTTCGAAATGAAAAATGTAGGCCTTGGGGTGGAAGGATCGCCCGGGTTCGTTGTAGAGCCGGAGATCTGCCCGATCGCCCATTTCCTTTCTGATAAGGTAGAGAGCCGAGGGCTGGGTGATGTTAAGGTAGGTGCCGGTAAGGATGCGGATACGGGCGCCCCGATTTGCGGCCGCCAGAAGATCCGGCAGCATCAGCCGGACTCCGGATTCCATCAGGAATGAGACAACGATGTCGATGCTCCGGGCCCGGCTGAGTGAATCCTTAAGGAGCCGCCAGACCTGATCCTCGGCATTGTCTCCGCCGGTGGCGGCATTCTCGGAATAACGGATTCCGGTGATCACTCTTTCCGCATTAAGAGATTGAGCCACTTTTCTTCATCCCTGCCCGGTCTGACATCCCGGCTTATCCAGTATTCGCAAATCCTGAGGTTACAGGCCTCCCGGAGAAATTCCCGAAAGCTCTCATAGGTGAAATCGGTAAAGAATCTTCCGTTTCTCATTCCGGAAAACTCTCCGTACTTGAAGGAGGTATAGAGAATGCCGCCTGACACGAGAGCTCTTTCTATTTTACTCAGCGCGGTTTTCAGGGGCTCCCGGGGGAGGTGCAGAATTGAGGCGCAGGCCCAGATCCCGTCAAACTCCTCTTTAAAGTCCAGATCCTCAAAAAGCAGCGTTTTTACGGGAAGGCCGGTATTCTGAGCGGCGATGCGACACATTTCGGGGGAGCCGTCCGCTGCAGTTACCCGAAAACCACGCCGGAGAAAGGAGAGACTGTCCCTGCCGGATCCGCACCCCAGATCCAGCACGGCGGCATTTTTGGGAAGGAGCTTCAGGAACTTCTCCTGAGTCTGGGAGAAATCCACCTTGAAGGTGCCTTCGGAAAATGCTTCCGAGTTGGCGCGGTAGTATTCCAGCGTGGCGTCAGTCATTAAAGGCCTCCGTAATTTCCTCATCGTACAGTTTGACAGAGGTGTCCATGATGGCGTTATCAGGAATGCCATCATGAAGATCGCAGACATCAGGCACTTGATTCCGGTCTTTTCCAAAGGATATGCAGGTTACCAGGCCCTTATGCTTTCGGGCAATCAAAGCAAGCTTCCTTACCGCAAAATAAGAGCGGAGGAAACAAAGCCTGAATTATTTAATCAAAGTTTCAATCAGGCACTGGTGATCCTTGGTCTTGGTGCTGTAATTTATCCCAACTAGAATGATATTATTGTATTGTCCGGCATAACGTTTAAAGTATTCCTTCGTTTTAATCTGCGCAATTGCCTCTTCGGGAGAATAGTCGTACTTAAACTCAATCAGAATAAGCGGCGCCGTTCCTTTAATCGCAGGTTCATATACAAGATCCGCTTTGCCTTTGCCGGTCTGTTCTTCTCTGTGAGAAGTGTATTTGCCAAGAGTTGACCACAAAAGACCGGTCATTACACAGTAGGTAAGCGATTCTTCATCGTTGTAATCAAGGAGAGCCACTGCCGGAGAATTATGAATATCCTGAATCAGCGTCGCTACCGTTGTTCCATCGAGTTCCTGTATAGCTTTAAGCAGTTTTTCTGAACGCTTTATGGTTTCCATTCGTTCATACCATTCCTGCTTTTTTATGAGCCCCATCAATGCTCGTCTGATTTCTTTATTTGGAACATAGGCCTGTTTAAGATCTTCATCTCCGGCTATATCAGAACATCCTAAATATCCCAGACACACCAAAAGACTGAAGACATCATTTTTATCCTCTATGGTCACCATGTCGTTCTGAAAATTACTGCAATCGAATTGCACTCTGGCGCCTTCGATTAAATCCATAATATCTTTTTTTATGCCGTCAAAATCCATATTAATCAAACGCACAACTTCTTCATTTGACGAAGTTTTGCTCCAGTAACTGATGCATTCATTTCTGGTTACCGCTTTGCGGACGGAATTAGGGTTATAAATATCAACTCCCTTGATTTTATAACCTTCATACCATTCTTTTAAATCATCATGCGACACTTTGCAGTTAGGTGATTTTACAATGTCAATAACCTCATTATCAGTAAAACCGAAATAAGGAGCATACTCACCGGGGGCAAGCATGTTATATTCATCAAAATCGTTTAATGCGGACTGAGAGTTATATTTTTTAATTGGAAGAATACCGGTGAGATAGGCTAAAATAAAACAATCCTGCCCGCCATCAGCCTTAAATAGATTTTTTAACAATTTAATAAATTTTCTCTGTAAGATTTCATCGTTACGGTATTCGCGATACACCAAATCCCATTCATCCATAATGAATACGAATTTTGTGTTCAAATCCTGGGTGATTGCAAGTAAAGTTTCTAAAAGTCCAGTGTTTTCAATCTGATGGTTTTTAAGGCATTCTGAAAAATCATCATTGGATTTTAATTCTTTAATTATGGAATATTCAATATAATCAACTAAATCGTTAACGCCATCAGCTTTCTGTTTTTTGTTTGCATAGCCGTCAAACAATCCGTCAATGGTGTTCATATCAATGTAAATGACATTGTATTTATTTAGATGATCTGTAAAACTGTCTTTTCCTGCAATATTCAGTTTGTTAAAAATATCCTGTCCGGCATACCCTTTGGAATAGTAAGCTGAGAGCATATGTGCAGTTACGGTCTTTCCAAATCTGCGGGGACGGGTAATAGCCACAAGATTTTCATCTGTATTGCACAGAGCGTTGGTTTTTTCTATTAGATCAGTTTTGTCAACAAACACTCTGGTATCTTTTACTTTAACCAGCTTTATGAAGCTGTTATCGTTACCAGGATTAAGAATAAGTCCCATGTTTTAACGTCCCCGAGTTCAATATCACCATCGGTCGCCATTCTATCATAGCACTGAGTGTGTATCTGTGATACAGGACGTAATGAAGTGTTAGCCGCACATTAGAAGCCTTTCCGTTTACCGCATGAAGGAAAGGCGGCAACGGAATCTTCCGAGCCCTGATTCAGCTATAATCTGTCTGAAAAGGCCGGGCTACTGCTTTTTCTTTTTTACCTTTTTATCGATGTACAGCTTCATTGCGGCCTCGCCGGCCTTATCTCGCATGGACACCATTTCCCGTTCCAGCTGGTTCATGCTTTTCAGGAAATCTTCCTCGCTGTCAAAGCTGAAATCGGAGTCCGGAAGCGGCCTCTCGTTAACCACAGATCCGAACTCGATGCCGTTCTTGCCCTTGGTGAAGAAGATGAACCCCGACTGCGCGGCAGCGTTTTTGTTAATGTTCTCGTACAGGGTTAACCAACTGTTGGGGAGTTCATCGGCGGCGACAGATCCGGTTCCGCTGTCAGAAGACTCCTCCGCTCCGGTTCTTATGATACGGCTGCTCCAAATAAACGGGGTGCAGGGAGCGCTTTTGCCGCTGCGGTCAAGATAACGGATGATTGCCGCTGTTGTAAATTCAAAAGACCCCAAGGCATCTCCGGACGATCTGGCTCCGAACCAGCTATGCGCCTTAGTCAGCCATTCATTCCTGTTGCTGAAAATGCAACAATCGACATTGGCAGGCCATATCTGATGACTGGCAAACTCTTCTGCGGAAAAAACAAAGACTCCTATCCTTACGGGGGCTGGGCTGCCGGCAGGATCTTTGTCAGCGCTAACGTTTCCGGATGGCAAATCAGGAGACGATGCTTCATTTACGAGTCTTTTGATAAAATCCTCCAGCGTTACCGTTTCATCCTTGATGTCATCCCGGTAAAAACCGCACTCGTTCATTAGGGCGTTGGGGTTCAGCCGCTCATCTGACTTCTCCAGGTTGCGAGCCAGGGCGCGGTTGCCGGTGCAAAACTCGCCAGAAGAAGTGACTATGCCGTCTTTGTGGTAAGCTGTTACGATGGCGTACCTCTTTCTGGTCAGGTAAATCCCGATTATTTCCGGAGATCCCGGATAGCTTTTCGTCTTTGATGTCTGATAATTCCAGACGTGCTTCCGGGAAAGAGAGATGTTCAGCTTTTTAAGAATGACTGAAATTTGATATTCCGAAGCCCCGGTCTCGTCCGCCAGAGCCTTGATAGTCCAGAGCTTGCCGCTGTCATCGGTAGCTCCGGTAAGCAGGGCGGTTATCTGTTCTTCAAGGTTCTCGCCGTCATGCTTTGCCTTGCGACCGCCGCCGCGCGATGACAGGAGGCCGTTTATCCCTTTCTCCTGATAAGCCTTTTTCCATTTTGCAACAGTACGCTCATGCACCTGAAAACGGGCGGCTATTTCCTTGTTGCTGCTTTCTTCAGCGCACGCCATAA
>NZ_JBGVBR010000204.1:0-7438 GCF_045225735.1 Succinimonas sp.
GGCAGAAACAGAACGTTAAAGTTCCCAGGAATAATAATTAAGAAGGGAAGACGCCTGCGGCGCTTCCTGTTTAATGATTAAAGGGGCACTGCCCCTTTACCCCTAAAACTGCCTCGTGCGAAAAAAATTCGGCGTTGCAACTCGAAAATGACTGATGCCCTGACCTTTGGCTTAACCATCAAGTTTCGCACCCGCTAATTTGAAAAAGTGCAAGGCTGCGAAGCCAGTCTCCATAAGGCTTTGCGGCGAAAATTCGGCGTGGCAACTCGAAAATGGCAGATACCTGTCTATTCTGGCTAAAACCCAAAGTTTCGCACCCGCTAATTTGAAAAAGAGCAAGTCTGCCAAGCCAGACTCTATAAGGCTTTGCGGCGAAAATTCGGCGTTCCAACTCGAAAATGGCGGATGCCTGTCTATTCTGGCTAAAACCCCAAAGTTTCGCACCCGCTAATTTGAAAAGGAGCAAGACCGCAAAACCAGTCTCCATAAGGCTTTGCGGGAAAAATTCGGCGTTGCAACTCGAAAATGGTGCATGTCCTGTCTATTCTGGCTGAAAACCAAAGTTTCGCACCCGCTAATTTGAAAAAGGGCAATGCTGCAAAGCCATAAGGCTTTGCGGGGAAAAATCGGCGTTGCAAGTCGAAAATGGCGGTTCCGGAGTTCTCTGCTTCAAAAATCCGCCCTGCTTCCCGGATTCCCCCGGATCTGACTTCATTTGTCCGGCTGAGTCTTGTTCCCGTTCTCAGGCTCTCCGTCCAGCACCACCTTGAAGGTAACCCGGTCAGAACGCCCTTCGTCGTCCAGGATGCTTACCGAGTAATAGCCCTCATGCTCCGGCTTAAAATAATTCTGTTCGGTCTGCTCATTGTTTACCGTGAAATAAACCTTTCCGGAACCGCCGGAATGCCTGATAAACACCAGGCCGCTGCCATCGGGCAGGATGGTATCGCCGCTGGCCGGGAAATCGATCCTGAGGGTCTTCTTGTCGATAACCTTCTTCTCCTCCACGATTTCCCGGAGAGCCTCGGGCACCGCATCCCTGAGAAGCTCGCTCTCAATATCTTCCTTAACCATAGTCTCTGTGCCCAGGGTCTTTAAACCGTTAAAAATGCTGAACAAAGCCGGGGCTGCATCCTGAAAACCTGAGTACTGATAATATCCGGCCCGGTTTCCGGGAAATCTGATAGCCACCCCCACAGTGTAGTTGTCCATGCTGCCCAGAGCCAGGGCATCCACAAATTTGCCGGAGGTGCCGGTCTTGTAGGAAACCTCGGTCATGTGGATGCCGTTCGGAGGACGACGAGCCGTCTTCAGAATATTAAACACCGCCCGGGCGCTCTCCCGGGAAAGCATGCGATAGGCAGGTTCCCGCTCCTCGTCCCGGAGAAGAGCATAATGCTCCATCACCCCGTCCTCGTTCAGCATGGCATAGAGCTCGGTAAGATCCACAAGGGAGATGCTGCCGCTTCCCAGGATCACCGAATAGTCCGCGGTATTATCCTTAAGAAACAGCCGTTTCCGCCCGCGGTTTACGGCATTCACAAAATAGGAAGGGCCGGTAAGCTCCAGCACCTCGATAGCCGGAAGATTCAGGGACATGGTGAGAGCCCTGGCAGCGGTGATTTTGCCGGTAAAGAGATTGGTGAAATTAGAGGGCTTCCAGTAGCCGTAGATCCGAGAATTGTCATGGAGAATGGTGCCGGGATGAAGCCGGCCATTCTGAAAGGCCAGCGCATAGGCAAAAGGCTTTAAAGCCGATCCCGGAGATCTTCTGGCAAAGGGGAGGCACATCTGACTGATTCTTAAGTCCGAGGATCCCAGAATGCCCGTAACTCTGTGGGTGGCGGCATCCAGCACCACCGCGGACAGCACGGCGCCGTCCTGATGGATTTCATGAAAATTCCGGGCCTCGTTATGGAGGATTTTCTGCACCTTGGGATCCACCCAGGTCTCAATATCCGTGCCGGGATTGTTCTGAAAAACATAGGTGGCCAGGGTACGGGCCTCCTGATTGATGGCATGGAGCCGCACCGGAATGTCGTCCTCCAGGGTGGCCCGCCAGAGATCGTTATCAAGGACGCCCCGGTTATAGGCGCTTTTAAGAACGTCGTTAATGTAGTAAACCGCCGCCTGATAGTTGCGATCCGGTCTGATGTGCTCCGGAGCCCGGGGGAGCGCCGTCAGAAGAGCCGCCTCCGCCGGAGTCATTTTGTCGGGAAGATGGTTAAACCAGCGGAGAGAGGCTGCCTTCACCCCCTCAACATTGCCACCGAAGGGAGCCAGAGTGAGATACCATTCCAGAACCTGCTTCCGGCCGAATTTCCGGGTGATGTATATCGCCTGAACAATCTCCTTAAGCTTATTCACATAAGTTCTTTTATGTCCGGTAAGCCTTTTTACCACCTGCATGGCCAGGGTGGAGCCTCCGGAGGTGATCCGCCCCGAGGTCACATTGTCCGAAAGAGCCCGCAGGAGAGACAGAAAATCCACCCCTGAGTGCTGGTAGAAATTCCGATCCTCGCTGGCCAGAAGCATTTTAAGATAAAGCGGGCTGACCTCCTCTTCCTTAGTATAGAAGCGGTAGGAGTCATTGTCGGAGGAGAGAGAATAGCCCAGCACAGCCCCGTCCCGGGCATAAAGCACCCGGGATCGCTGCTCGATCATGCGGTAATCAAGCTCGCTTATGGAGTCATGGATAAACCATGCCAGAAGCCCCGCTCCGGCAAGGGTAAGAGGAAGCCAGCCCCGGAGCAGCATTTTCCGGGAAAACAGCGTTTTAAGAATCCTCATAACAGTTTGGCCGCCCTCTTTAATTTGCCGGGAATATCGGAGTCTCCCGATGTTACTGCGCGCAAAAAAGACAAAGACTCTGACTTATCCGTCAGCATTCTGAAAACACGGCATGCGGCAATCATCCCTGCTTATTCTTGGCGTGTTCCTTCGCAATACCGCTCTTTCTCAATGGTCTCCATGCCATGCCGCTATGCATTCTACACTATGTGTAAATGGCAGTCCTGTAATCCGTAACAAGTTTACCGAATCCAAACGTACCGGCCTCCATGGTACCATTATCCGCCCGTACCTCTATTGCCTGCACTAAAACATGAAGACCGTCTCTGAACAACAGCCTCTGCTGACTTTTCCGGCAGATCCGGCCGGGGCTGCAAGGGGCGGTTTTCTGTGATAAACTTACGGCCTGATCTCAGGCCCGGAATGCGGCAGCAGGCAGAGCTTCAGAACGAACTCCGAAGCCGGAATCAGATACCCGCTGTTAACTGCCCCGAGGCAAACAGGAGCAATCAAGGACTCAGGAAATAATCCTCTATGAAAAACCTTCTTAATTTTCTGCCGGTGCTGTGCTTTTTTCTGACCTACAAGCTGGCCGGCAACGACCTTATCATGGCCACCTGGGCTCTTCTCATATCCACCGGTGTCGCCATGGGAACCTACTATGCCATATACCGGGTACTGAGCCGCTTTCAGATAATCCTGAGCATAGTCCTCCTGATTTTTGCGCTCCCCACCATTATTTTTAACAATACGGATTTTATTAAATACCGAGTGTCGGCAGTAAACATCATTTTGGCCCTGACCCTCATTGTGATTCAGTTTGGCTTTAAAAAAGACATTGCCCAAGTGCTCTCCGGTGTTAAAAACCCCATTCCGCAGGCTGTCTGGAAAAAGGCCACCCTGGCTGCCGCCGGTTTTCTGGTGTGCTGCGCCGTCCTTAACTACGTTCTGGCCTTCCGGCTGCCGGATCTCATAAGCGGCATGACTCCGGAAGCCGCCGAAGAGATCTGGGTAAACTATAAAACCTACGGAAACGGCATTCTGAATTTCGTCTTCGTCATGGTTCTTTTCTTTTGGATGTACAGCAAATTAACCCCTTTTGAAAAACAGCAGCTGGAAAACCTGATGGAAAGCATGACCGGGAAAAAGCTGCCCCGGAACGGCGCTGCGGCCGGGGATTCATCCGATAATGACCCAGACCATAAGAAAAAATAATCATGCCTGCCGGAGGAAGCATAATTATCTGCGCCCCGGCGGGGAATATAGTTTATACTTCTCCCCTGACAGGAAAATATTCTTTCGCCTTTAATAAAGGAGATGCCCATGTGGTACTTAATCTATGCCGAGGATATTGAAAACTCCCTCGCCAAAAGAACTCAGGCCAGACCGGCTCATCTGGCCCGGCTTCAGAAGCTGATTTCCGAAAACCGCCTCCTGTTAGCCGGACCTAATCCGGCCGTTGATGCCGAGGATCCCGGAGAACACGGTTTTACCGGTTCCGCCATTATTGCCAGCTTTGATTCTCTTGAGGATGCCAAAGAATGGGCCGCTCAGGATCCCTACTGGCTGGAGGGGGTTTACCGGGAAGGCACCGGCATTGTCAAGCCGCTTAAGATCACCGCAAAAATGAATGGAAGCTCTTTCTGATGAAAATAAAAAAAGCGATTATTCCCGTGGCCGGACTGGGCACCCGCATGCTTCCGGCTACCAAGGCCATCCCCAAGGAAATGCTGCCCATTGTGGATAAGCCTCTTATTCAGTACGTGGTCAATGAAGCCGTGGCCGCGGGCATCAAAGATATTGTTCTGGTAACCCACTCCTCCAAGAATGCCATTGAAAACCATTTTGACAAGTCCTTCGAACTGGAGGCAACTTTGGAGAAGCGTGTTAAAAGGCAGCTTCTTCAGGAGATCCAGAGCATTATCCCCAGAGACGCCACCATCATGCATGTGAGACAGGGAGAAGCCCGGGGACTGGCCGATGCCATCCTCTGCGCCCGCCCTCTGGTGGATGACGCCCCCTTTGCCATTCTCCTGCCGGATGTGCTTATTGATGAATTCAGAGCAGATCCCCGCCGGGACAATCTGGCTGAAATGGTGCAGAACTTCGAGAAAACCGGCATAAGCCAGATCATGGTGGAAAGAGTGCCCCATGAGCATACCAAGAGCTACGGCATCGTGGCCTCGGCGCAGAATCTGGAACATGCCCCGCAGGGCAGCAGCTTCGCCATCACCGATATGGTGGAAAAGCCGGAGCCGGAAAAAGCCCCCTCCGACATGGCGGTAGTGGGACGCTATGTGCTCTCGGGATCCATCTGGCCCCTCTTCCAGGAAACCCCCATAGGAGCCGGCGGCGAACTCCAGCTGACCGACACTATGAGACTTCTGCTCCGCCGGGAAAAGATCGCCGGCTACTGTCTCAAGGGCAGGAGCTGGGATTGCGGCAACAAGCTGGGCTATCTGGAAGCCAATATCGAGTACGCCTCCCGCCATCCCAAAATCGGCGCGGATTTCCGGAGATTTCTGTCGGAAAAGATGGCCGTTCTGGACGAAGAAGAGTAACGGCTTCCGCCATTCACGCCTTGAGATGCGCAAACGCGCTTTCAGATGTCAGAATTAAGCCCCTCCGGAGAATCTCCTGAGGGGCTTTTTAGTGGCTGCTTTCCATGTCCGGAACCTAAAGTTGGGTTCCCCAAAGTGTACTGGCGCTAGCTTGCGATCTCCGAAAACCTTTCAAAATAATCCGGGAAGGTTTTTGCCACGCATTTGGGATCATTAATCACCACGTCCGTCAAAAATGACACCAGAGAAAAGCACATGGCCATGCGGTGATCGTTGTAGGTGTCAATGGCCGCGCCGGAAATCACGGGGCCGGGACAGATGCGGATCCAGTCCGGGCCGGTTTCGCATTTTATCCCCAGCTTCTTAAGCTCATTTTCCATGGCCGCCAGCCGGTCCGTTTCCTTAACCCGCCAGGATCCCACATTGCGGATCACCGTGGGAGAATCGGCATAAAGCGCCAGCGGCACTGCGGTCATGGCTGCATCGGGGATATCGTTCATGTCCATGTCAATACCGTGAAGCGGAGCCTGCGAGCATTCGATGTAGCCCTCCCCCATGGTAACCTGAGCTCCCATGGCCTCCAGCACTCTGGTAAAGGCCACATCGCCCTGCACTGACCCTCTGCCGACACCGGTAACCCGCACGGAGCCCGCAATGGCACCCATCGCCAGAAAGTACGAAGCCCCCGAGGCATCCCCCTCCACCAGAAACTCACCTGGTGAAACGTAATGCTGTCCGGCGGGAATATGGAATTCCTGATAGGAACGGTTTTCCACCTGGACGCCGAATTTCTCCATGAGATCCACGGTAATGTCGATGTAAGGCTTGGAAATCAGGTTTCCTCTGATTTTAAGGGTTACCGCCTGCTCCATCAGAGGAGCGGCCATAAGCACTGCGGTAATAAACTGACTGGAAACCGTGCCGTCAATTTCCAGAACGCCGCCGGAAAGCTTCCGCCCGCGGATCCGGAGCGGCGGGTAGCCTTCATTTTTAAGGCAGGCGATATCAGCTCCGGCTGACCGCAGAGCCGTGAGAAGCGGCCCCAGAGGCCGCTCCTCCATCCGGGGCTCTCCGGTCATTTCAAATTCTCCTTCCGAGGCTGACAGCACGGCCACGAGAGGTCTCATGGCCGTGCCGGCATTGCCCAGAAAAAGCTTAAGCGGGGAAGCTGACTTAAAGGTGCTGCTAAGGCCGGTTACCAGGCATTCCGTGCCATTATCCTGAATTTCTGTCTGTACCCCCAGAGCCCGGAGGGATTCCAGCATTCTCTCGGTATCATCGCTCCGGAGGAGATTGGTGATTCTGGTAGTGCCGGAGGCCAGAGCTGCCAGCAGGAGAGCCCGGTTTGACACGCTTTTGGAACCGGGAAGATTAATAACCCCGGAGCTTCGCGTCCGTTTTTCAAGTCTGAGCTTATCCATATAACCACCTCTTATTCATGAAGGGGAACCTGTCCCGTAAGATACCGCATAAAAAATTCCCGCCTATCTTAGCAAAGGCGGCCGCAAAACTGAACAAAAGATTATGTCCGAAGTATTCCCCGCCGAGGCGCCGGCAGGCTGTCCTTATCAGAAAGCGGAGTCATCCGGCATTTTTAAGCATGAGGCGCGTCTGATCTCGGGGATCTTGTCGCCTGGCGCGGGATCTCTCCTGCAAGAACTGTCAGACATATAAAAAAATCCCGGATTAGTCCGGGATTCTTGCATAAAAGCCGGCGCTAAATCCGGTAGCGCTTCACAATGCCGGCCTGCACCCCGGCAATGTCGTCCAGATCATCGCAGGACTTCTTAATAACCTCCATGTTGCCGGCGTTTTCATCGGAAAGAGAACTGATGCGGACAATGTTCTTGCTGATCTCCGTGATGGCCTGAGACTGCTCGTGGGTGGATTCCACAATCTGGGTGCTCATTTCATCAATGGTGGTTATACAGCCCATGATCTCCTCAATGGCGCTGTTGGCCCGGGAGGACTGCTCCAGAGAAGCGTTCATTTCGTCATCGCAGGTCTCAATCATGTTTACGGCCTGCACAATGGTCTTCTGCAGTTCCTCGATAACCCCGGCGATCTGCTTGGTGGACTCGCTGGTC
>NZ_JBGVBR010000205.1:0-15088 GCF_045225735.1 Succinimonas sp.
CCAGTCAATTATTCTTTCCACCGTAGGCGTGCTCATCACCTCCGCCATTGTGGGCGGTGCGGCATATTATCTCTTCAAACTCCCCTTCTATCAGTGCATGCTGGTGGGGGCCATTGTGGGTTCCACCGACGCCGGCGCCGTATTCAGCCTGCTGGGCGGCAACGGCGTTACCCTGAAAACCAAGGTCGAATCCCCGCTGCAAATCGAATCCGCCACCAATGACCCCATGGCCATCTTTCTGACCATGACCCTGATCAACCTCATTCAGGCGGAAAACGCCGGTTCCGCCGTCTCCATTGCCGATGCCTCCATGCTCTTCGTGAAGCAGTTTGCCTTCGGCACCGGCTTCGGCATTATCTTCGGACTTCTGGCGCGCTACCTTATCAGCATCATCAACATTCCCTCCGGGCTTTACACCCTGCTGGTAATCGGCATTGCCTTCACCGGCTTTGCCATCACCGCCAGCCTGGACGGATCCGGCTTCCTGGCCATCTTCATCATCGGCATGTGCCTGGGCAACCGCAAAAACCGGCTGGTGAATTTCATTCTTCCGGTGCTGGACGGCCTCACCTGGCTTTCCCAGATCGCCCTCTTCCTTATCTTGGGACTTCTGGTCACCCCCAGCAGTCTCCTGCCGTATCTGGGCACCGGCATCATTATCGCTCTGGTACTGACCTTCATCGCCCGGCCGGTGGCGGTCTTCCTCTGTCTGAAGCCCTTCTTCACCTACAGCACCGCGGATCTGACCTTTATTTCCTGGGTGGGACTCCGGGGATCCGTGCCCATCGTGCTGGCCATCTACCCGATTATGTTTGAGGTGCCGTACGGCGAGATGTACTTCAACGTGGCCTTTGTGATTGTGATCTTCTCTCTGCTGGTGCAGGGGGCGTCCATTCTCCCCATGGCCAAAATCTTCCGGGTGCACGCTCCCAGCCTGGCCGCTCCCATCAGCAAGGGGGATATCGGCATTTCCATCGATGACGACTATCAGATCTTCACCTATGAGATTCAGCACAGCAAATTCCAGGACATCCCCCTCCGGGAGATCAAGTTCCCCAGCAAAACGCAGGTGGCGGCGGTTTTCAAGAAGGGACAGATGGTGAAGCCCAGCGGCAGCACCACCCTCAAAAAGGGAGACGTGGTGTCCGTTATCGGGCACAACGAGGACGAGGAATTCCTGAACTTCATTTTTAACGGCAATGCCAATGTCCGCAAGACCCCGCATTTCTACCGGGGCGATATCATCCTGGACGGCAAGCTGAAAATGACCGAGGTGGCCCGGGACTACAACCTGGTCATCACCAGTCTGGAAAAGCCCCTGACCCTCAACGAGTTTCTGTCCTACCAGCTGGGGGGCTTCCCGATGGCGGGAGACCGGTTCACCCTGATCGACATCCGGCTGTACGTGCAGGAAACCCAGGAGGACAAGATCACCAAAATCGGCTACGAAAAGCTCGATTCCATCTGATGCGGGCGCCGGCATGATCCTTCAGCAATGCCCGGATAATACCGGATCCGGCAAATTTAAGGTACAATAACGCCGCGCCAGCAGGAATGACTCCCGCGGGATGCGGAATGCTCTCAGCCGGTTTCGGTTTCCCGGCAGCAAAAACATGAAAAACCGCTTTTGAGCTCCGGAAGAGCGCCTTAGAGAGTTCCGCTTTAACTGACTGAATTTACACGAGTAATAAAACAACATGACCCGAATCAAGAACCTCCCCAAAATCGGCCATCATTACGGCAAGGCCGCTCCGAAGCTGCTGGCAGCTGCCATACTGGCCGCTCTCCTGGGAATCGGGGGCTACAGCATGTTCGGAGGATCCGGAAAGGATCAGAACGGTTCCATTGCGGATGAGGTAAACACGCCCGAGGATGCTGCGGCCGCTCTTTATTCCAGCATTCTTTCCGAAGACTACAGCCATAACGTCAGACTGGTAGCCAAGCTGCGCAATCTAGATTTTGAAAAGCAGAACGAGCTGCCGGCTTCGGCCATGACCGAGGATGACCGCAACCGTCCGGTGAACATCGCCCCGTATCTTTCCGAGGTGGCGCTGCAGGAGGTGGAGAAGCGCATCCGCAGCTACGAGGAGCATCTGGTGAATCGCCAGTCCACAGCCAACTACAAATTCTATGTGGACAGTCTAGCCAGCATCTTCACCTTCTATCATTCTCTGGATCCGGACATTTCGGATATGGAGCGCACCATTGCCGCCTATCAGGCCTTCGACAAGAACATTGACTATACCATCAATGACATCCGCTCGCTCTACGGCGCGGTAAACGCCCTCCGGGTCTGCCGCTTTCTTATCGGGGAAGGAAATTACAGCCGGCTCTCCCCCTTTGACATGAGAGACTTTATCACTCTCGAGGTAAACAAGCTGATCCAGAAGCTTCCGGTGGATCCTGAGGAACGGGTGCGGAGCATCAGCGAATACAATGCCGAAGACTTTGCCATTCTGACCCCGGAAAAGCTCCATGAGGTGCAGAAGCTTAATCTCTCCCTGCCGTCGGTAATCAACTACATCTCCCTGATTGACGGCATTAAGCCTGATCAGAGAACCCGCAACTATAACTCCATCCGGGAAAACTACAGCAAAACCCTGACTCAGAGCCAGAGCTTCCTGGATCGGGCCCGGGTGTTCTACGAATGCCGGCTTAACACCGCCGCCCCCTTTACGGTAACCGCCAAGGGCACCGGTAAGATCTTCAAGGACGTGGCCCTCTCCGGAAAGCTGCAGCTTAATGCAGTGGAAATGAAAATCGCCACCCCGGTGGCCTCCTGCGAAAACATGGACACCATTTACGTGCTGGTGCCGGAAATAAACGATTATCAGGAGCTTCTGAACCGGGGCATCAACAAAATGGGGGACAGCGACCGAACCATGTTTAAAACGGATCTGGCCCTCTTAGCCGGCATTTACGCCGGACAGAAGGAGATCCCCCTCTCAATTAACGCCTCCGAGGTAGCCGCCGTGGAAAACCCGCTGGAGCAGAACCCGCGGCAGGGACGCTTTGTGGGCACTCAGGAATCGGGCCCGCTTTTTAATGTCAACCTTAATTCCATGAACCTCCTGGAAACTCTGGAAATCAGCCCGGAATCCACGCAGATGTTCCGCCAGGGCGGTCAGGCCGGCGAGTCCTACCGCCGCTCCCGTCAGATGCTGCGCCTCCTGCAGGAGTTTGTGCGCACCGAGGATTCCATGTCCAGCCTGGACTTCGAAAGACTCAATCAGGATCCCTTCCACTATCTCTACGAGCGCTCCCGGGAGTTCTATGCTGACAGCATGGAGCAGCAGGAAAAGGATCTCAATGCCGCGTCCGTAAACGTGGCTGACACCGTGCTGGCCGCTTCCGCTGCGGAAAACGAAAGCGCCCCTCAGGAATATAACGGTCTTAATGCGGACGCCTCTCATACCTTGGTTATCAGCGAGGTGGAAATCCCGGAGCCGGCTCCGGAAAAACCCTCATCTCCTCCGGAACCGGAAAAGCCGGCTCCGACAGATCCGGAGAGCGCACCGGTTACCGCCGAAAACACCCCGGTTACTGCCGAGCCGGTTCCCGAGCCTGAAAAGCCCGCATCGCCCCCGGCAGCGCCGGAGTCTCCGGTGCAGGAATCCCCGGTCGTGGCCGTCATGACGGAAGAGGACAAACCTCAGGAAGCGGCTCCGGAAAAGCCCCTCCTTACCCCCAGGGAGCTCCGGGACGCCAAAACGGAAGTTCTTAAAAGCGAAATCGCCCGCAACAATCAGGACGCCGTCTATGAGCTCGCCATCCGCAATATCAACGGCATCAAGGGAGTTAAGAAGAACCTCAAGGAAGGCGAGACCCTTCTGGAAAAGTCCGCCGCAAGCGGAAACCGGGATGCCGCCTATATGCTGGGATCCATCTATCTTAACAAGCCTAAGAAAACCGCTCAGGACACTGAAAAGGGCATCGCGCTCATTATCGCCGCTGCCGATAAGGGACATGCCGATGCTCTGAACGACGCCGGTCATTTCTATTACGAAGGGAAGCATGTGCCCAAGGACTATCAGAAGGCTCTTGATTACCTCCTCCGGGCCTCCGAACATGAACACAAGGATGCGGACTATCTCCTGGCTCTGATGTACCGGGACGGCCACGGCGTATCCCGGAATCTGGAGAGCGAAATCTCCTATCTTACCCGGGCAGCCAAGGGACGCTACGGCATTCCGAAGGCCTCATACGACCTGGCGGAGATCTACGCCTCGGATCTGGATCCCAGAAAAAAGGATGAAAAGAAGGCCCGGGAATACTACATTGATGCCGCCCGCAAGAACGTAAAGGAAGCTTTCCGGCCGGCCGGCATCGCTCTTCTGAAGCAGAATCCTTCCAGCTTCGAGGGTGCCAAGTATCTCTCCGGCTCTCTCACCAAAAATGATCCGGAGGCCGAAGCGCTCCTGATGAACTACTATATCAAGACCAATGACACCCGGGAGCTCCTCAAGTACATTGCCAAGGCGCCCAAAAACGTGCAGGAGCAGCATCCTCTGGAGATGGGCATCATGTACGATCAGGGCATCAACGTCAAAAAGGACTATGCTCAGGCGGAAAAGTACTATCGCATGGCCATCAAGGACGGCAAAAGCGCCGCCTTCTGCCATCTCGGGGACATGTTCCGGGAGGGCCGGGGCGTGCAGAAGGACATGAGAGCCGCCGTGGGACAGTACACTCAGGGCTCCATGAAAAACGAGCCCTCCTGCATGAAGCAGCTGGCCTATATCAAGCTTACGGAGCCCCGCTACACCAACGCCAATGAGGCCTATGCCCTGCTGGACAAGGCGGTGCACTCGGATCGTTCTGACAAGAAGGCCGCTCAGTATCTCGGCGCCATGAAGGTTTACGGCGAAGGCACCCCCAAGGACGAGGCCGAGGGCATCCGGCTTCTCAGAAACTCCGGACTCAAGCCCGCTCAGTTCCTCAGCAATCTCGTCTCCGGCGACCGGAACCTGAAAAACTGCAGTTCCCCGGTGCAGGCCGGCGTTTACGGCATTAAGAGCTGGGACAGAAGCTGGCTGGCCGCCGCCAGCATGAAGGATCCCCTGTTCCTCAAATATTATCTGGACGCCGGCGGCACTCTGGATCTGGAAAAGCTGGAGGCTGACGCCGCCCGGGCCTGCAAAGGAGATTCCCTCCTTTACGCCGGCAAGGGCTCCCCGGCCGAAAACTCCGAGAAGGCCGATGACCAGTTCAATACCGCTATGAAGCACTACCGCGCCAAAAACTACGCCCAGGCGCTATCATTTTTGGAAAAGGCCGCCGCTCAGGGACATCTCCGGGCTCTTAACAATCTCGGGGTATTCCAGCTCTTCGGCATCGGCACCGGCAAGAACGGCGCTCAGGCATTTACCACCCTGATGAAGGCGGCCAGCAAGGGAGACGTCAAGGCCTCCATGCTGAGCTCCGCCATCCGCATGTACGGCATCGAGGGCGGGCCCCGGGATCCCGGCAAATCCATCGCCTTCCTGACCGACATGGCGGATCGGGGCAACAGCATGGCCGCCGAGCATCTCGTGGCTCTGTATACCATGGGACTGGGAGTGGGCAAGCATGACGGGCTGGCCTTCCTGAACTTCATGAAGCTGGGACGCTGAGCCATGTCCATGATCATCACCGTTGCCATCGTCTGCTGCAACGGCGGTCAGAAATTCAGCGACTGTCTGCACTGTCTGACCTCCCAGAGGGTGATCAGCGCCGACCGGATCCGGGTCTACGATCTGGGATCCGAGGACGGCTCGCAGCAGACCGCCCAGACCTACGGCTGCAAGGTGATCCCCCTGGCCCGGAGAGCCTTTGTCAACGAAACGGCTCTCATGCGTCATGTTATCTATGACAATCTGGATTCCGACATCCTGATCTCCCTGGCTCCGGATGCGGAAATCGATCCCTCCGGCATCTGCGAGCTCTTCCGGTACTTTCTGAAATATCCGGATCTGGCGGTGGTCACCGGACGGCAGGTTCCCGCACCGAACTCCCGCCACCTTACCCGCTACACCTATAATTTTCTGTACCCCTTCACCAGAAAGGACATTCCGGCCTGGCATCTCCAGCGGGTCTTCAGCAGCTTTGCCATGGTCGCCTGGCGCACCCGCTATCTGGCCATTCCCGGAGTGGTGCCCGGATCCAGCGTTTACGCCTTTGCCGATATTTACATCGCCGCCCGGCTGGCCTCCAAGGGGTACCGCACCCTCTACAACCCAATGGCCATCTGTCTCACCGGAAACACCGTCACTCCCGGAGGAGTTTTTCGGACCGGCTACCATTTGTTTTGGTTTTTGCGGCACCAGTCCTGGCTCCGGCATCGCTGGAATCTTCGGATCCGTGATGCGCGGGCGTTTTTCAAGGGCTTTTCCGATTACCTTTCCAGCTATTCCTCCATTCCCCTGATGTTTCTCTGGGCCTGGCTGCTGTATCTGATCACCCTGATAGCCGTTCTGCTCTGCAACATCCGCTGCTACTTCTCCGAACGCCAGAAAAGAAAAACCGGCAAGGGGTTTATCAGAAGACTCTTCGGGAGCAGCGGCAGAACTGCGGAATAAAACCGCGGTTTTCCGCTTCCGGAGAGGATATTTTTTCTCAGAATATAACATTTGCCCGCGGCTCCGTCTTAAAAAATTGACATCCGCCATATGTCAGATCTTGTGCTAATAGGCCCACTGAATTTAAAATACACCCTGAATGATTGTATCTTGTCCGGCCAAGGCCGGATATTTCAACAGCAATAAAGGTTTTTTATATATGCGTCTCTGGAAAATCGCCGTGCCGCTGGCAACCATACTGGCTTTTGGAGCGGTAATCGGCTTCATTATGGTTAGGAATAAAATGACCCAGGAATATCTGGCCAACATGAAGCCTCCGGTAAATCCGGTTTCCGTCATGAAGGTTGCCAAGGCCCCCTGGCAGGAAACCATCAGTGCCATCGGCTTTATCGAACCGAATCAGGGCATTGACGTATCATCAGAGGTTTCCGGCAGCATTACCGGACTTTACTTTGATTCCGGCGATACCGTGCAAAAGGATCAGGTTCTGGTGCAGGTTAACGATTCCGTGGAGCGCGCCAACTACGAGGCTGCCCGGGCAAAGGCTGAAGCGGCACAGAAGAAATTCGTCCGCTATTCCGCTCTGATCAACAAGGGCAACATCTCCCAGCAGGATCTGGACAATGCCAAGGCTGATTATGAAGCCGCCGTGGCTGACGCCCATTCCATCAAAGCTATGATTGACAAGCTGCAGATCCGGGCTCCGTTTACCGGAAAACTCGGTATCCGCAATATCTATATGGGACAATACGTGCAGCCGGGCTCCAAGATCGCCCATCTGGAAGACAACTCCATGGTCAAGGTGCGTTTTGCGGTATCCCAGAACGATGTCAATAAAATCAAACTGGGAGAAAAGGTGGTGCTTACCGTGGACACCTTCCCCGGAGAAGTTTTTGAAGGCGAAATTTCCGCCATTGAAGTGGTCATGAACTACGAAGCCGGCGTGCTTCAGGTTCAGGGAACCATTCCCAATCCGCAGTCCAAGCTTGTTACCGGCATGTACGCCAAGGTCATGGTGCAGCTTCCCTCCGAATATGAACAAATCGCCATCCCTAAAAATGCCGTGGCCTTCAATCTGTACGGCACCTCTGTATACCGGGTTAAAACCGGACAGGACGGCCAGCTGATTTCCGAACTGGTCAATGTCACCACCGGCAATGAAAACGGCGAACAAATCGTAATCGCCTCCGGACTCAATCCCGGAGACGAGATTGTCACTGAAGGTCAGGTAAGGCTCTCCAACGGCAGCTTTATCAAGGTCACCAACCAGTACGGACTGGATCGTCCGGCTAAGGTTCCGGAGCTCTGACAGCATGTTTACAGATATCTTTATAAAACGGCCGGTGCTGGCGATCTGCATCAGCCTCCTGATTACCCTGCTAGGACTCCAGGCCCTGAAAAACATGGCGGTCAGACAGTATCCTGACATGACCAACACCGTTATTACCGTAACCACCAGCTATTACGGCGCCGGAGCCGATCTGATTCAGGGCTTTATCACCACCCCCATCGAGCAGGCGGTAGCCCAGGCCGATAACATTGACTACATGACCTCCAGCTCCAAGATGGGTACTTCGACCATTACCGTCAACATGAAGCTGAACACGGATCCCAACGGCGCTCTGGCGGATATTCTGTCCCGCGTGAACTCGGTGAAATCACTGCTGCCGGCTGATGCCCTGGATCCCTCCATTAGCCTGTCCACCGGGTCTACCACTTCGGTACTCTATATCTCATTTTCCAGCAGTGAAATGGAAGGACCTCAGATCACAGACTATCTTAACCGCGTGGTAATTCCGCAGCTGTTCACCGTAAACGGCGTGGCCAAGGTAACCCTTTATGGCGGCAATGATTATGCTATGAGAATCTGGCTGGATCCCATGAAGCTGGCATCGCACGGCATGACAGCCTCCGAAGTGGTAGGGATTCTCCAGGCCAACAATTTCCAGACCTCATCGGGACAGATTAACAACCTCTTCACCCTGATGAACACCAATACCAACACCCAGGTATCCACTGCCGAGGATCTTTCCGAACTGATAATCTCCTCGAAGGAAGGCGCCGTGGTCAGACTCCGGGACGTAGCCAAGGTATCCATGGCCGCCAACCATGACACCTTCAGAGCCATAGCCAACGGTCAGAAGGGCGTGGTTGCCGCCATTGACGCCACACCTACAGCCAACCCGCTGGACATTGCCGCGGATGTGAAAAAAATGATGCCGACTCTGGAAAAGGGCCTGCCTCCTTCCATGAAAATGGACATCATCTACGACAGTACCATTTCCATTGAGGAATCAATACACGAAGTAATCCACACCATTGTCGAAGCAGCTGTTATCGTGCTGGTGGTTATTACCCTGTTTATGGGCTCCTTCCGGGCCGTGGTAATCCCGATCATCACCATCCCGCTCTCCATGATCGGCGTAATCATGCTGATGAGCGTCTGTGGCTTCTCCATCAACCTCATGACCCTGCTGGCCATGGTGCTGGCTATCGGCCTGGTGGTGGACGACGCCATCGTAGTGGTGGAAAACGTGGACCGGCATATCAAGAACGGACTTAATCCGTTCCGCGCCGCCATTATCGGAACCCGGGAAATCGCCATTCCGGTTATTTCCATGACCATTACCCTGGGCGCGGTTTATTCTCCTATCGCTCTTATGGGCGGCATTACCGGATCCCTGTTCACGGAATTCGCCCTGACCCTGGCCGGTTCCGTGCTGATATCAGGCATTATCGCCCTGACCCTGTCCCCGATGATGTGCTCCAAAATGCTGAAGGCCGAAGAAAAGCCCGGCAAATTCGAAAGCATCGTAAACAAGGTTCTGGACGGTCTTACCGGCATTTACACCAAAATGCTGAGCGCGGTGCTGGCTACCAGAACTCCCATAGTTATCACCGCTCTGGTAATTATGGCCTCCATGCCGTACCTGTTCATGAATACCGCCTCCGAAATGGCTCCGTATGAAGACACCGGCGCCTTCATGATGATGGGCACGGCCCCCAATAACGCTAACCTGGACTATCTGGAGGACGGCGTTAAAAAGCTTACTGCAGAGGCCGCCAAGGATCCCGCAGTTTCCAGTACTTTGGGCATGATCGGCGTTCCGGCTTCCAACCAGACCATGGCCATTTTGGTGCTTAAGGAAATCTCCCAGCGCGACAAGCAGGCCGAGGTGGTTGAACGGGTATCTCCGCATCTTTCCCAGAACCCCAATATCGATGCCACCGTGTTCCAGATGCCGCCGCTGCCGGGAAGTTCCAGCGGTCTTCCGGTACAGTTCGTGATCATGACGCCGAATTCCTTTGAAGAGCTTTTTGATGTAGCTGAAAATGTCATGGAAAAAGCCAAAAAGAGCGGCCTTTTTATCTACTCCGACAGCGATCTGAAATATGATTCCCCTACTCTCTATATCGACGTGGATCGCAAAAAGGCCGGCGCCTACGGCATTACCATGAGCGATATCGGACAGACCCTGTCTACCATGATCGCCGACGGCTATGTCAATCGCGTGTCCATTGACGGCCGTTCCTATGAGGTTATTCCTCAGACCGAGCGTATTGACCGCATGAATCCGGATTCTCTTAACAAGTACTACGTCAAAAATCCTGAGGGGAAAATGCTCCCTTTAGGATCTCTTTTGAATGTCAAGGTCAAAACAGAACCGGCCACCCTGTCAAAGATGTCCCAGCAGAATGCCGCCACCCTGAGCTTTGCCCTGAATCCTGGTGTCACCATGGGCGATGCCGTCAGCTTCTTTGAGACGGTGGTGGTGCCTTCCCTGCCTGCCGGATATACCCATGACTACAAGGGAGAATCCCGGCAGTTCACAACTGAAGGCAGTTCGCTGGCTTCCACCTTCCTTCTGGCGATATTCATCATCTTCCTGGTTCTGGCCTGTCAGTTTGAAAGCTGGAAGGATCCCTGCGTGATCCTTATTGCCGTACCGCTGGCAATCTCCGGAGCCCTGCTCTTCCTGGCAGTGGGCATGGCCACCCTGAATATCTACACCGAGGTGGGACTTATTACTTTGGTGGGTCTGATATCCAAGCACGGCATCCTGATCTGCGAGGTAAGCCGCGAGGAGCAGCTTAAAAACGGACTTTCCAAGATCGAGGCTGTGAAAAAGGCAGCTTCAGTGAGACTGCGTCCGATTCTGATGACCACCGCCGCCATGGTGGCCGGTCTGGTGCCCCTGCTTACCGCCAGCGGAGCCGGCGCGGAAAGCCGCTTCTCCATCGGCCTGGTAATTGTGGCCGGGCTTTCCATCGGCACCATGTTCACCCTCTTCGTGCTGCCGGTGATCTATTCCTTCGTGGGACAGGATCACAAGCCCCTGCCGGAATTCGTGGAAGAAGAAGACCTGAAGAAGCAGGAAGCTGAGAAGATGGCACAGGAGGCAGAGGCAGATAATCAGTCTGATAACTCTGCTCCCCAGCCTGCCTGAAGGCTAGCCTGAACTTAGAGGAGCGCCGGGATCCCAGGGGAGACCGGCGCTTTTTTTGGGGGGATATGTTTTACCCGATGAACATGGGAATGAAATGATGCCTCCGCTGATCCGCCGGAGGTATAAATCAGCCAGCGCCACAGGCGGGGAGGCTCAGGAAACGCAGCGGGCCGCGCCGCAGATTTCGTTCTCCGCTGCGGGGCGCTGATTCCCGGATTAGTGATTAGTTATTCAGGATTAGTCTTAAAGCAGGCCGCACAGCGCCGTCAAGATAGTAGACACGGTAACCGCACGGGTGCAGCGCGCCGCCCGCATTAACGCACGATACGAGGCCCTGATTAATGCCCGGCGTCCGCAGCCACCACCAGCAATAACCGTCATCTCCGGAGGCGCCCCGCGCTTTTGCCAGGGCCGCGGCGGGATGACACATTCTCTCGCTGTCATTCATAAAATAAAGCTTTGCCTCCGTAACACTGAGACAGAAAATGCGGTCACTGGTATTATTTCCGCCGCGGGTATGATACGTCTGGTTATCGTCATGAACTACTTCTGAGAGCTTGATCCTCCGCTGTTCTTCCTCTGAGAACGCCGCCTTCAGAAACTCATTGTTAAGCCAGCTCCGGAGCTCGCAGTTCTCCCAGGTCACTTCGGTATTATTTGGATGATACCGCCGATATGCCAGACCGTATCGGCTGATAAGAAGCGCCTCATTCCCGTTTACCTCCAAAACCAGCCATTCAATGGGTTCTTTGGCATGGGGGGTTTTCAGAGGATTACTGCCGAACTTTATGACGTCTCCTTTTTGGAGCAGCGGAACTCCCCTCACTGTTATCTTCTCCGGAGCGCCGGAAACAAATGAAGCTTTCAGGCGATCAAACAGGGAGGCCCGGGACAAAGCGCTGTCCAGCTTTGCCAGAGAATCGTTTTTCCAGTAATCTCTGTCAAGCGCCGTGAGAGCGCGGCCGTATTTTTCCTTTATTTTGCGAAGCTCGCCGAAGCTTTCTTCGCGAACCAGCCGGTTCAGAAATTCGTTAAACTCCTGCCCGTCCCGGAACAGGTACTCATAGTCCCCGAATACAGCCCAGGAGGTATCATCAAGTCTTTTCTGAATTATTTTCTCCGCCTCCGGATCCGCGCCGGAGAACAGGGCCTTTAAAAAATCCAAGGAATGCCGGTTTTCAAGAAGCGTCCGGAGATACCCCCTGCGGTCATCTCCTGAGAGACTCTCCCAGTACTGATCCCAGTCCTGAATGCTCTCAAAGCTTCTGTCCCCCATACGGAAGATAAAACTGCCGGAAAGACGGTAACCGAAATAGAGAGCCTTTTCGGAAAGAGAGCATGAGTTAAGGGGTTCCCGGGAAAGAGCATGTTTTATATCTGACAGCAAAGCCTTTGCCTTGCCGGCGCTGTCATTATTGAGCGCAAAGGACAGATAAGCCCGAAATCCCAGAGTATTAAAAATGCCCAAAGCCTTCTTAAGAAAAGGATCTTCGTCAGGGCTTTGGGAAGACAGCGCCGCAAGCTCTTTGCCCAATGCCTTCAGATCTGAAAACCTTCTCCCGTGGCAAACGATGTCCCGGCAATTTTCCGCTAAGGCATACCGTATGGCCAGCAGCGCTCCCCCGAAGTCATCGGCATTCGCTTTTGCCATCTCGTTCAAGGAAAGCATAATCCGGGACAATGCGGGGGATCCGAGAACTTCCCTGGCATAGCTTTCCCAAATCCCCTCCCGGAGGTACAGAAAAGCGTCTTTGGCTATGGCGCAGTCTGATTCTTTCTCATAACCGCCCGATAATCTGACCCCGATGTCAAACAGGAAGTCTGCGAGTTCCGGAATTCCGGAAAACTCTCTTCCCGCAAAAAAGAGTTCCCGGACTTCCGGAACCAGCGTATGAATAAGCTGATGCAGGATCCTGAGATTTACCCCCCGATTCGAGCCCAGAGATTTCTCGGCCTCAAGACAATGCCGGGCCAATTTGTTATCAAACAGCCCGAAATGGTGGGTAAGAAGCCCGCGGCCCAGATCCCGCATGCCGAGATCCGGATTCTTAAGCATAGCCCGGGCCAGATCCTCCGGAGCGGCGCAGCTGGTCCCGTCAAAGCTGTAGGGGAGAAATTTAAGAGCAGGCTCCGCGCTTTCTCCCGGCACCGGCGCCTCTTCTCCCTTAAGCCATCGCAAAACCTCGTCATAGCCCCAGCGTCTGTTGGGGTTATCCTTTTCATTACGGTGGGAGATATCCTTATAGGTAAGCCCTAAAACCAGCTTTTTAAGGTCTTCCGGGAAGTTTTCCGGGAACTCGATTTTGCTGATGGCTGCCAGTTTTGCGGCCTCGTCAGGAGAAAGTCCGGGATTCTGAAAGGGGGTAAAGCCGGTGAAAAGCTCAAAGACGGTAATGCCGAGAGCGTAGTAGTCGGTTTCCTTGTGGAAGATCCCCTGCATGGCTTCAGGAGCGGCGTAGAAGGGAGTCATCCCGGTCTCTGTTACCACAAAGGTGTTCTTTCCGGCATCGGAGCTGATGCCGAAGTCGATAAGGACAATATGCTCCCCGGTGTCATCAGGAATCAGATTGGCTGGCTTGAGATCCTTGTGGAGGATGCCGGCATCGTGCACGGCTTTAAGGCCCGCGATAATCGACGGAATAATGAGATTCCGGAGGTCTTCTTCCGAAAAACGGATGCCTTCGGAAAGAAGTTCGGAAAGAGCCGACATCTCGTAGAACGGCCGCGCCACATACTGATGCCCATCATATTCGCCAAACCCTGCCACCGGCGCCACATAGGGGCTTTTTACAGTCTTAAGCTTTTCCAGCACATCCGGCTTTACGGCATTCTCCCGGCGGTAGTATTTGAGAAGAAGCTTCCGTCCGGAGAGACTCCCCAGTCCCGAGCAAAGATAGATATCAGCTTCTCCGGAAACGATGTCCAGCCTGGCGTCCGCATGGAACTCCCCGAGAGTAAGACCGGTAAGATCCGGGAGCTTCTGAACGCAGTTTACCCGCGTTTTTTTGAACTTGCTCAGTAATGAGGAATTAACCTTTGTTTCTGTCATGAGGATCTCTCCGGAAATCAGTTCCCTGCAGTAAACTAAATCCGCGTAACCCTGTCAAAGCCCGCCCCTGAAAAATAAGAACAGGTTCTTAAATGACGCTGCCGGCTGAGAGCCCGGAACCTGGCTTACGTTACCGGAACTGCAATGCCCCGCGGGACTTGGAGGCTCCGCCGCGGCGGGCGGATGCCAGATTAGCAGATTTCAGATTACAGATTCACCCATAAAGCGGGCCGCACAGCGTCGTCAGCACCGTTAACGAGGTCACCAATCTGGTAGATCTCGCCGTCCGCATGAACGATCGCAGCATCGAGCTGAATATAGCCCGGCGACCGCAGCCACCAATAACAGCAGGCCCGGCCATTAATGAAAATTTCATTGGATTGCCAGGCCCCTTTTCCGACAGCATACGGCGTTGGTGCGCATTTACGGGCCGCATCGTCCTTAAAAAGACGCCCCGCTTCTGCAAGACTTAATAAGAACACCCGATCCTCCGTGCTGTTTCCCCCGAAGGTGCCGGACTCGGCATTGCTGTCATTCGCAAGCTTTGTTACGGCAATCTTATTCTGCTCCGCTGGGGTAAAGGCATTCCTGAGAAACTCCCCGTTCAGCCATTTCCGGAGATCGCAGTTTTCCCAGGTCATGTCCGCCAGTTCATGGTGGTACTGCTTGCAGTCAAGAGCGTACCGGGAGATGAGAAACGCCTTGGAGCCGGACTTTTTCAGCACCAGCCACTCGATGGGAGTTTTCTTGCTGCTGTTCTCCTGGTAATAGCTCCCGAATTTGAAATAGTCTCCCTTCTAAAGCTCCGGCACAGTTGCCTTCGGAGCTGCTGCCTTGTCTGCGGTCTTAGCAGCCGGTTTTGCCGGAGTTTGGGGAGCGGCAGTCCCGGCTCCGGTTTCGGCCGGAGTCTTTTCTGCGGCTCCTGATGTTTTGGTGTCTTTCATATAAACCTAAGTTCTTGACAAAAGTAGTTCCATGCCACCGTCAAGAATATAATTTAGATGGCTGTAGCACAAAGTTGTCAATAACAACTT
>NZ_JBGVBR010000206.1:0-2155 GCF_045225735.1 Succinimonas sp.
ACGTCATTCTCGTTCATGATTTCTTTCGCTACGAAACCGCCTATTACGTGGTAACGGATCTGGAAAAACGCTCCCCGCTTTCCGTCCGGGCCGTGGCCGCTCTGGACAACGAAAGGAAGCTGGTCCTGATAAAGTCCGTGCTGTACAGCTTTGCCATGCTGGACTTCAAGGGCATTGTTCATTCCGACGTGAAGCCGGCGAATATTCTGGCGGTTCCCACGGAAAATGGCTTCTGCACGGGGAAGATCATTGACTTCGATCTAGGGTTTCACGCAGACAGCCCCCCGCCGGAACCCGGGGGAGATCTGGTTTATCTGGCTCCGGAAGCTCTGGCCGCCATCAAGGGCCGCAAAACTGCCCTTACCCCGAAAATGGACGTTTTTGCTCTGGGACTGATCTTCCATGAGTACTGGACTGGAAATCGTCCGCAGCTCCCCCGGGGCTTTAACTACGCCTGCGAGGCCGTGGCCGCCGGAAAAACTCTGGTTTTGGACAAGACCATTCCCGAAGGGGTAAGAGCCATACTTGCCCATATGCTTCTTAATGATCCCCGGGAACGGTTTTCTGCCGGGAATGCTCTCGCGGCTTTTGCCAAAATCGCCGCTGGTACCGGTAAAGCCCCGGTGAGATCTCCCGGCAGCCACTCTGACAAATCGTCTGACAGTTACTCTGACAAGCCTTCTGCCAAACCTTCCGAAAAGGCATCCGGCACAGCGTCTGAAAGTCTTAAGAGAGGGCGTGTCAAAGAAGATGCTTCCGGAGCCGTAAAACCCCGCAGCCCTGATAAATCAGTATCCCGGGGAGAAGTCGGCATGGTTTCCGGCCGGTACCGGGATGGGGGAGCGGGTGAGCCGGGAAGAGCAGAGCCGGGAAATACAGATCCGAGAAAAACAGATCCAAGAAGGTCGGAGGAGCCATCATCTCCCCGGCTTAAGATCCGCATGGGCAGCCATTCCTCTCCCGGAAAACCGGCGCCTTCCCCGGGCTCCTCCCGGAAAAGACCCGGCACGGCCTTTTACCATCCTGATGATTTTGATTAGCGTACAGGGCATCTTTTTGGGGATGAAGACCTGGGGTATGCGGAAGAGCATGAAATATGAGGTACGGGATTCCGGGTTAGCGGACAGCGGAGAGAAATTCAGAAATTGAATGCTTATGTAATAACCGGCCTTGCCGCGCTTTTGGGAGCGGTCATTTGGATGCTGTACCGCATGTTCCGGCGCGGCGGAACCGGAGCCGGGAGCGGGACAGAGCTTCAGGAGGGCGGGTTAAATGATGATCTGTCCCCGGAGATCCTGTTCGGTAATAACGGTATCATTGACAGGAGAAGCGGCAGCGGAGATCGGGCCAGTTCCCGGGGCCGCGGGATTTCTCTTAAGGAGCTCACCCGGAATAACGAAAAGCTCCTCGCAAACGGAGATCCCGCGAAGTCCCTGGATCGGCTTTTTGCGGAGGCCGGACAGCTATGGGTGTGCTCCTTTTGCGAAACCCTGAACAGGGATGACGACAGGTTTTGCCGGGCCTGCAGAAACAAAAGGGATAAGTAAATTTTTCAGCGGCGGAGAGCAATTGATAAACGCCGGTAAAACAAGGACAGGCTATGGTTTTAAGCATTTTTAACAGAAAACATTCTGAGATTTCCCCTCCTCCTGTTCTTCCCAAAGAGGATTATGAGGTAATTCAGCTGGAGGACTTCTTCCCGACACTGCCTCTGGTTACCGAGTATCATTACGCTCTTATCAATAATGCCCGGGACGGGGAAAAGCCGTTGGATGCTCTTTTTGCGGCCAGTGCCGGGTTATGGATCTGCCCCTGCTGCGAAACCATTAATGTCGGATCCCGCTGTGTTTCCTGTCAGAAAATGCGGTAACCGGATAATGCATATTGACAGAAGGCCGGTTCAGGATACATCTTGTGAAAATAGTTATTTGATATTTTGAGAGAAAAAACATGCTGTGTAAAAGCTGCGGTGCAAAATTAAATGATGACAGCATTGTCTGTTCGAAATGTCATGGGGACAACAAGTCATCATTTGAGCTTTTTTGCAATAACGGGGAACTCCTTCTGGGAATTCTCTCTGGAGCTTTTTCCGGTGAAAATTTGTCAGAACCGTTATCTTCCGGAAGTTCCCGCGGTGCTCTTCGCACTTCAGGAC
>NZ_JBGVBR010000207.1:0-6426 GCF_045225735.1 Succinimonas sp.
GATACTGTCAATATGGATACGGCTATTGCCATTGCCAAAAGTTCCCTGAAGCTTCTGAGCGAAATGCTTCATGCAGAGTGTGACAAAAAGACTGTCATTATCATCGATGAATACGATGTTCCCCTGCAGAAAGCCAAGGTGAACGGTTATTACGATGACATGCTGGACGTAATCAAGGAAATGCTGGGCAGCGCCCTCAAAACAAACGACAGCAACATGGAAATGGGCTTTGTTACCGGCTGTCTCCGCATCGCCCATCAGAGCATCTTTACCGATATTAACAATTTCGTATGCCTTGGCAGCTCGAACGATACACAATTTGCCGAGTTTATCGGACTCACCAGGGATGAAACTGCAAGACTTCTCAGTCAGTGCGGCATGGAAAGCCGTCTCCCTGACGTTGTTGCATGGTATGACGGCTACAGTTTTGCCGGAAACGCCATGCTGTGCCCGTGGAGCGTGCTGAATTTCTTATATGAAACTCTCGTTCCCACAAATGATCGCGCCACCTTCAAACCGCAAAACTACTGGGCAAATTCCAGCGGCAACGACTTTATCGATATCTGCATGAGACGTCCCCGGGCGAAGGATATCCAGCGCTTTCAGAATCTTCTGGAAGGCAAAACAGAAGAAATTGTCCTCCGGGAATTCACCGCCTATCCGGTAATCACCTCAAATACTGATTTTGATACCTTTGCCACACTGATGCTGCATACCGGGTATCTTACAGTGGCAAAGGATGCAGTTCCCTCCGCCAGGAACAGAGCGGTGGTCAGAATTCCCAATAATGAGGTTCGGGAGTGCTTTTCCGAGAAAGCGGATGCGATTTTCAGCGAAAGCAATCCGGAATGGCTGGAAAAGGCCATGACGCTCCGGGATGCACTGTTAGGCGGGGATACGGCTCAGGCTCAGGACATCATGAATGCCATGCTCCGGAGATTTATCAGCGTGCGGGACACCAGTCATGAGTATTACTATCACATGTTCCTTTCCGGGGTACTATCCATGACCGCTGAAGAGAATATCGATGTAATTTCCCAGATTGAAAAGGGTGATGGCTATCCGGACATCGTTATTGATAACAAAAGGAACAGAGAAGCGGTGATCCTGGAACTCAAAAAATCCGACGGGCAGAAGTTCTCGCAGCTGAAAAAATGGGCGGATGATGCTCTGGAGCAGATAAGGACAAATGCTTACGACAGAGATTTCAAAGACCGGAAATACCTGAAAATTTGTAACTTCGGCATTTCATTTTTCGGGAAGGAGTGCCTCGCGCTTAAAATGCCGGATGACTCCGCCGCAAAATGAGGAACAACCCCGATAAGAAACATAACCGGCTGTCAGCTGATGGCCGGTTTTGCTTTTTCCCCGGATGATGCAGCTTTCGGGCCCGGAGAAAACTGTCTCAGGTTCCCGTTAAAACCTGAAAACAAAGAGGGCGGGAAGGCAGGCAGGAAAACAATACCTCTGAAGCTCACCTCCGGAATATCCTAAAACATAGTTTTTCGCTGACACCCCGGGCCGCAAAATCAGGGCTTTTCCGGTTTCTCCAGATGAAAAACAGCATACAATCTCCGCAAAATTCCCTTTTTATCACATTTCCGAACAGCGCAATTACGGAAATTGCGTACTGCGTCACCATCCGATAATCGCAATCGTGTAATATTAGACTCGGGCTTGCGGCATTTAATACCGCAGCATCTTATAATCTGCCGTTTGCATAGAAATCCGCCTATGGAACTCCCCGAAACCGCCTCTCTTCTTGAACCGCTGCCTGACAATGACGTCGGCGAAAACCTTGAGTATGATCCCGCGTATATGAAAATGGAAGAGCTGGCCCTCAGCGTGCCTCCTGCCGAAATGGGAGATTCTGTGAGCGCCGGACGGGAGCCGAATTACCGCGATCTTATAAAAAACACCATCGCCCTGTGGGGCAAAACCCGAGATCTCAGAGTGGCCGTCTATCACACCGTGGCCGCCTTCTGCGTGAACGGCCTTGCCGGCATGAAGCAGGGACTCCAGATGATCGACTATCTGTGCAAGAATCTCTGGGATAAATGCTATCCGGAACTGGATCCTGATGATGACAATGATCCCACGGAAAGACTCAATATTTTCAGCATTCTCTCTCCCAAGCCCGGCAGCTATAACGATCCCATTGACTTTGTCGGTCAGTTCCGGAAGCACCGGATCTGCTCTGCACTGCCCTATACTCTCAGGGATGCGCTGCTGGCCCAGGGGATCATCCACGCCAGCGATGACAGCGCCTCCGTGGATTCTGCTCAGATGGCCGCGGCGTTTGCGGCTTTGCCCCGGAATGTAATTGCGGATCAGTATCAGCTGCTCTCCGAGGTTCGGGAACTCATGACCAGAATCCGGAATACCGTCAACGATAAGATAGGCAGCGCGGCTTCCCTCAACTTTGAAGTTCTGGAAAAGGAAACCGCATACCTGGATAAGTTCCTGAAGTCCCAGATCTCCGATAGCGGCGAAGACAGTCCGGCAGAAGAAGCAGACGGCCTGGCGGCTGGTGCCGTCTTCACGGCAGGAGCAGCGGCAGCAGCAGTCCCCCGGCCGGCAGTGAAGGACATAAGCTCTCTCATTGTCACCAACCGCAAGGACGCTCTTCTTCTTATCGGCAAAAGCGCCGATTACTTCCGGAAAGCGGAGCCCTCAAGCCCTCTCCCGTTCCTGCTGGACAGAGCCCTCCGGATGTCAGATATGAACTTTATGGAAATTCTCAGGGAAATCGATCGCAATTCTCTGGACAGAGCCCGGGAACAGCTGGGCGTGAAGGAGGAAGATAACTGAATTTGAACTTTTTTGGTAATAATCTGTAACCGCGCTCTTTTTTGTGCGTTGTGTATACGGATGCTTCAGAAACTGTTAAAGAATTGAAAACAGAAACTTAAAGGAGATAATCCCCATGGCAGTAACAAATTCTCAGAAATTTGTGGGAAAGAACAGGGCCCCGCGGGTACAGGTTGAATACGATGTTGAGCTTTACGGCTCCGAGAAAAAGGTAAACCTGCCCTTTGTTATGGGAGTGATGTCTGATCTTTCCGGCAAACCGGCCGAACCCCTTCCCAGCGTTGAGGAGCGCAGCTTTCAGGAGTTCGATGCCGAAAACTTCGATGACAGAATGAAGAGCATCAAGCCCAGAGTGGCATTTTCCGTGCCCAACACCCTTACCGGCGAAGGCAATCTGGCAGTGGACATTACCTTTGAAAGCATGGACGACTTCTCTCCGGACAAAGTAGCCGAGAAAGTGGAAGGCCTGAAGCAGCTTCTGGAAGCCCGGAAGCAGCTCTCCAACCTCTTAAGCTACATGGACGGCAAGACCGGCGCCGAAGAGCTTATCGCCAAGATCCTCAAGGATCCCGCCCTTTTGCAGGCTCTGGCCAAGGAAGCCAATCCTGACAAGGCTGCCGCCCCCGCTGAGAACACTGACAAGGAGTAATGGAAAATGAGCGAACTCGAACAAGCGCAAACCCAGGAACAGCAAGCTTCCGGCATTGAGGTATCAGATTTTGACCGGCTTCTGGAGCAGGAGTTCAAACCCAAGTCCGACGAAGCCAAGTCCGCCGTGCAGAATGCCGTGCAGACACTGGTGGGGCAGGCTCTTCAGAACGCCAATATTGTCAGTGATGACGCCATCAAGAGCATTGAGGGCATTATTGCCGAACTGGACAAGAAGCTGAGCACCCAGGTTAACGAAATCATCCATAACAAGGATTTCACCAGTCTGGAAAGCGCCTGGCGGGGGCTTTCATATCTCGTAACTAACACCGCCACCAGCGAATCCATGAAGATCCGCGTCATGAACATCAGCAAAAAGGATCTGCTCAAGACCATGAAGAAGTTCAAGGGCACCTCCTGGGATCAGAGCCCGGTGTTCAAAAAGATCTACGAGGACGAATACGGCACCGCCGGCGGGGAACCCTTCGGAGCTCTGGTGGGAGATTACTACTTCAACCAGACCGGACCGGACATCGAGCTTATGAAGGGCATTTCCCAGGTAGCGGCCGCCGCTCATGCGCCGTTTATCGCCGCAGCCGATCCCTCCATTATGAATCTGGACAGCTGGCAGGATCTCTCCAAGCCGCGTGATATCAGCAAGCTGTTCTCCACTCCGGAATACGCTGCCTGGAGATCCTTCCGGGAAACCGACGACAGCCGCTATGTGGTGCTGACTCTGCCCCGGGTGCTTTCCAGAGCTCCTTACGGCAAGGACACCAATCCGGTGGAAGGCTTCGACTACAGCGAGGATACCAATCTGGGGGACTCCAGGAACTATAACTGGATGAATGCCGCCTATGCCATGGGAGTGAACATCAACCGCTCCTTCAATGACTACGGCTGGTGCGCTCACATCCGCGGCGTGGAATCCGGCGGCGTGGTAGAGTCTCTGCCGACGCATACCTTCCCCACCGATGACGGCGGCACCGTTATGAAGTGCCCTACGGAAATCGCCATTACCGACCGCCGGGAGGCTGAGCTTTCCAAGAACGGCTTCCTGCCTCTCTGCTACTGGAAGAACACCGACTATGCCGTTTTCCTGGGCGGCCAAACCGTTAACAAGCCGCAGGAGTATGACAACCCTGACGCCACTGCCAATGCCAACCTGTCAGCCCGGCTGCCGTACATTTTTGCGACCTCCCGCTTTGCCCACTATCTCAAGTGCATTGTGAGAGACAAGATCGGTTCCTTCAAGGAACGCAGCGATATGGAAAGATGGCTGTCCGACTGGATCTCCAACTATGTAACCTCGGATCCCAATGCCTCCGAGGAGGTTAAGGCCAAGTATCCGCTGGCCGAGGCCAAGGTAGTGGTGGAGGATGTGGAAGGGAATCCGGGCTACTACAATGCCAGATTCTATCTGCGACCGCATTACCAGCTGGAGGGACTGACCACCTCCCTGAGACTTACCACCAAGATCCCCAGCGCCGGGAAGTAGTCTCAGAACAGGGCCCCCGGGGTTCCGGGAGGCTCCAGAGAATTACCCGGACAGCCCAGAGCGGCTTCCGGAAAAGATTCTGGGAAACCAGAGGAATTGGAGCGCGCAATGCGTCTCCGCGAGGATGTTCATTTTGAATAGGAGAAATTTATCATGGCATCTGATTTCTTTATTAAGCTCGACGGCATCGATGGCGAGTCCGCTGACAAGGGCCACAGCAAGTGGATTGAAGTTGTTGACTTTAAGCTCGGTTCCATGCAGAACGTGACTTCCGGCCGTACCACTGACGTTTCAGGCAGAGGCACCTTTATGCCCTTCACCTTCACCCATCTCCTGGACAAGGCATCTCCCAAGATCCAGCAGTACTGCATGAACGGTTCGAAGATCGCTAAGGTTCAGTTCAATGTTTGCCGCGCTATTGCCGGCGCCCAGGTTCCTGTTTACGAGGTAACCATGGAGCAGTGCAAGATCGTCAAGGCAGCCATTGCCTCCGTAGTTGCCGGCGCCGAAGCTCCGATTGTTCTTCCCACCGCTGAAAAAGCCTGCACCCCGGTAGAAGTAGTTGATATTGTTGCCTCCAAGATCACCTGGAAGTACACCGCAATCAAGGACGACAATACCAAGGACGGCGCAGTTGAAGCTTCCTTCAACCAGGTAGAGAATGCCTAATTAAATATATTCAGCATCAAAGACAGATTCCAGTAATCTGTCTTTTTTGTTGTTTCCGGATCCTCCGGAATTAAGTGACTGATGAATAACCTTCTTTCTGATTACATTAAGAGCTTCCAGAAAGCCCCAAATCAGGAGATTACCGCACATGATAAAGCTAAAGAAGAAACAGCTCTTTTCCAAACTTTCCGGCACCGCCTACCGGGCTCTGGAAAGCGCCACCGCCCTCTGTAAAACCCGCGGCAACCCCAGCGTGGATATCGCCCACTATCTGAATCAGATCCTTTTGGGAGATCCCGCTGACTTCCACGAAATTGTCCGCTATTTCGGCATTGACGAAGCCCGCCTGTCCGCGGATCTGGTTAAAGCTCTGGATACCCTGCCCCGGGGCGCCAGCGCTATTTCCGGTTTTTCTCCGCTCCTGGAAACCGCAATTCAGGAAGGCTGGATGGCGGCTTCCATAGTTTATCAGAACCCGCTGATCCGCACCGGTCATCTGCTTCTGGCCATAAAGCTGAACCCGGATTTAAGCCGCAGGCTCCATGAAATCAGCTCCGAAATGGTGAAGATAAACGGGGATCTTTTGCAGGAAAAATTCCTGGAAATCACCGGAAACTCTCCCGAAGCCGCGGCCATGCCCTCCTCCGGCGATACCGGCACCGGACAGGTTTCCGGGCTTATGAACGAAGCCGGGCTCCGCAAGGGCGAGGCTCTGGATCTTTACACCACTGATATGACTGCTCTGGCCCGGGAAGGCAAAATCGACAGCATTGTGGGCCGTGATGAAGAAATCAGAAAGA
>NZ_JBGVBR010000208.1:0-4501 GCF_045225735.1 Succinimonas sp.
TCCGGCCCCTCTCCTATGACCGGGAGCGGGCGGAAGGGCTTATCGGATCCTGTCTCGCCTGCTTTAAAAGGCCCCGGAACCGGGAGGAGCTTCTGGGGCTGCCCCCAGAATGGCTGAAGAACCGGGATGACCTGGGAGCTTCTCTTTCCGATGCGTATTTTCTGTCCGGGATGAGCTCTTTTGCGGCGGGGCAGGCGGCCGGAGATCCGGAAAGCCGGCAGGCGTTTTTTCGGGAATTTTACGCGGCGGGGCTTAAGGCTCTCCGCTGGATGAAGAATCCCCGGGTTTATGAGCTGGTTACGCCGGAATATAAAAGCTTCAAGGCGGCCGCGGGACTCTGGGATCCGGAGCCGGATGCCGGGGACAGCGGCACTGCGGGAACCCCGCTCAGCATTAAAAACGCCGCCTTCCGGAGAAATATCGCCGCCTTTCTGGATTTTGCTTTGCTAAGGGCCTTTATTGATGTCTGTGTAAGCTCCTTCGGCCTTCAGGAAACTCCGGAGAGCGGCATTCCCGCTCTCCGGGAGACCCTGGCAGGGCTCCCGGCGGAACACATGGAGCTTTATATCTCTCCCGCTCTCCGCCGTCTTCTCGGGGAGCAGCTGGGCGTTACCTACCTTGGGCATGTGCGCTATTCCAAAGCGGAAGCCTGCGTTTTTCAGGCGGCAGGGCAGTTTTTTGCGCTTTATCCCCGGATCCCGGGGAGAACCGGCGGCAACGCTGCCGAGAAGGGCGGGAGCAGCGGCAATGACGGTGAGGACTGCTGGGATAACGGAAACAGCAGAAACAGCGGCGTCTTTGCGCTCCGGGCCTGCGCCTCCCGGGAGAAGGCTCTGGAAATTATGCGGGGGCTTTCATGACGGCGGCTCTTTATCCGGTCTATTACGTGTTTTCTCCGCCGTTTCTTACCGGTTCTTCCGGAACGGCGGCCCTGGAGGCTTTGCTCCGGACTTCCGATCCTGCCGGACATGTCCGGGAACAGGTGATCTTCATAAACAGCGAATGGGAGCATTCCCGTATTTCCTATGAGAAGAGGAAGGATAGAGGAAAGAGAGATGGGGACGGGAAGAGAGATAAAGCCGGGGAGCCCTGGCCCCTCCCGGTGTTTGTGCATCTCAGAAACGAGGAGGCGGATTCCCCGTACGGCTATCCGGAGGCTTTGGCTCTTTTGCGGGCCGGCGCTTTGACGGATGATGACGGCCTTTCCGGCATCTGCTCTGATGTTACTTTAGCCTCGGCGGGCTATTATGAATTCCGGAAACGCGCGGCGGATAATCCGGCTATGATCTCCTCTCCCGAGGGCTTTCAGGAGCTGATGGATCTTATCCGGGGGCTTTCCGCGGCGCTGGCTCTGGAGATTCCGGAGCTTAATTCCGCGCGCTCTCAGGATAAAAGCCCCCTGTGGAATTTCCGGAGTATTTCCGAAGCGGTGTCCGCAGTGCTCCGGAGCTATCGCGATGAGCTTCTTGATGATATCCGGGAGATTATTTCCGGCCGGGACGGCTATCATTACTGGCAGCTTCTCATAAGCGGGGACGGCGCTCCTCTTATCAGCAGTCTGGATCCCGGCATCCTCTCGGATAACTTCTGCCGCCGCTATTGTCAGGATTTCTGCGAGCGCTATGTCAAGGGGGATCTCTATCTCCGGGTGAACAGCATTTTTGCCAGAATTAACTCCTGTCCCCGGGAACGCTGTCCGCTCCTCCTGAATTACTGGCTTAACCGGGATACTCAGGCCATGATCCGGGATTTTCTGGATCGACTGGTCTTTTATCTCAGAGAGCTCGCAAAATTCATCGGCAATACCGGGGGCGCCGGCGGTCTCATTCTTGACAGCGTGCTCCGGGAGATAAACAATCAGATTATTCAGGCCTTTGCCGTCGGACACGGACTTTACTGCTACGCCTTTTTCAAGTATGAAATCGTGTCCTGTCCGGATCTTCAGGAGGCTTTGGATGATATTCTCGCGGAACGGGAACGCCCCGGAAGCGCCGTGGACAGGATCTTTCCCCGAAAAACCTTTCCGGATGCGCGGGCGGTTCTGGAACGGGTGTTCCGGGACGAGACCACGCTTCTGGGGCCCGGGGTTTCCGGAGCTCTGGGCCAGCCAGAAAACCGCCGTCTCTTCCGGATCTTCCGGGCGGTCTCAGATTATCAGAGTCTTTTGGAGCTCTCCGGAACCGCCATTTCCCGGGGCACCTTCCGGCTCCGGACACCGGATGCCCTTTACGAGGTGTCCTCGGAGATTCCCGAGCTTTACGGGAGCTCGTTTTTAAAGATTTATTTCAGTCCCGGGGAATGCCGCTATTACTGCTTTATGGAAAAAAGAAACCAGCTTACGGGGCAGGATTCCTCCCTCTCGGCTTTCTTTAAGCATTTCCGGGACTATTATGCGGACAGATCCCGGCGGGAATGGTATATGTCGGCCAATCCTCAGGCTCCCCTGACGGAAGCCTGGCTGGCGGTGCTGGAGTATGATTCCCTGCGCTTTTATGCTCAGGATCGCAGCGGGCAGCGGATTTCCTTTCTCTACAGCGGAATTTTTCCGAACCGGGATTATGCGGCGCTGGCTTTGCTGGGCAAGGTGTTCAATCTTACCAGCCTGAAGCTTCTGAACCGCGCTTCCCGGGAAGAGAGCTAGGGCTGGGGAACCGGTTACGGCTGAGAGTTAGCGGAGAAAACGGTTAAGGCGGAGTACTGATGCTGAATAACAACTACACCCCGGAATTCCGGGACAACGATACCGATTATTCCGAAGGACAGGGCTTCTGGATGTCCTACACGGATATCATGACGGCGCTTTTGTTTATCTTTATTATCATCGTCTGTTCCGTCATGCTGATTTCCATGAATTCCTACCGGGATAAGAAGGATCTTCTGGAGGAAAACGCCCGGCTTAAGATCCGTAATGAGGAGCTTTATCATAAAAATCAGGATCTTACGGCGGCAAATCTGGATCTGGAGAAGAAGAACGCCGGGCTCACGCAGGAGCTGAACCGCTTCAGTGAGGCTGATAACCGGCTCAGAAAGGTGATGAAACGGATCTATGAACGGCTTCTGGCGGAAGGGGTGCGGGTAACCCTGGACGAGGCCAACAAAACCATTCATATTGATTCCACTCTGATGCAGTTCGAATCCGCCAAGTACGATATTCCGGAGCGTTATCAGGAAACCGTGCGCCGCATCGCCGGGGTGCTGGCCCGGGAGCTGGCCACCCGGGAGGCGCGGGCGGATATCGACACCGTGTTTATTGAGGGGCATACGGACAAGAATTACTATGATAACAAGGCTCTTCACGGCAACTGGGGGCTTTCTGCCATGAGGGCCATTTCCTTCTGGGAGGAGCTTCTGGCCGCCCGGGATCAGCTTCAGGACTATACCAACAGCGAAGGGAAGAGACTGTTTTCCGTAAGCGGCTATGCGGAGTCCCGTCCGGCCCCGTGCTCTCTGGAGGGCCGGCAGTATGCCCGTAATGCCGGCATCACGGAAAGAGAGCTTTTCCGGGAAAGCGGCTGTCCTCAGGAGCTCCCGGCGGAGACGGAGTCTGACAATATGAACCGGAGAATCGATATCCGTTTCACCCCCTATCATCGGGAGCTCCGGGCCGGAAAAGTGTCGTCCGGGCGGAAAACAGCAGGATAAGAGAAGATGAAGGAAAATGCCATAACTGACAGGCCGGGAGCGGCTCCGGCTTCCGGAGCGAAAGGCGGCGGGCGGGAGCTTACGGCCTTTCTGGCAGCCTGCTTCCGTTTTCGGCGGTTTCGGCTCTGGTCGGACGATGACCGGGCCCGCCAGGGACTTCGGGATATTTTTCAGAGGGCGGAAACCCTTGTTAACAGTCCCGGCATCCGGCTGAAGGCGGCGGAACGGCATCAGGTGATCTCGGATCTGCATGGAGTGTTCCGGGATTCCTGCTTTCGGGAGGATGCGGGTTTTCAGGAAAGGATTAACAGGCTGGAAAGGGAGCTTCCGGATCTGCCCCCGGAGGAGCTGTATTTTCAGAAGATCCGGGATTACGGAGCCATGGATTCCGGAACCACCAGAGCCGGTCTGGATTTTTCCGATGATGCGGAGGATCTGGCCCGGAGCTTTTCCATCCGGCCCCGTTACTCCAAAAGGGGCCGCCTGGACATAAAAACGTTTGCCATCAGGTTCCTGATTCCGCTGGGCCTTTTGGCTTTTCTGGTTTTTGGCATTTGCTGACGGTGAGCTATGATTTATCAGGTGCTTAAGGGAAAGCGCTGGGAGAATGTTTCTCCTGAGGACTTGAGTCAGTACTCTGACCGGGTGTTCGGGAGCTTCAGGAAGCATGCGGCGTATTATGAGGATCTCCGAAGAGAGTTTGCCGGCGGCACCCTGTTTTACGATCTCATGCGGAATGCCGGCTATGGCCGTTACTTCATGACTTCCGAGAAGTACCAGCGGCTGAGTTTTTTTCAGTATTATGAAGGGAATCGCTACGCCCGGGGCTTTCTTATCCGGAATTTCGGCTTCAATGAAC
>NZ_JBGVBR010000209.1:0-2231 GCF_045225735.1 Succinimonas sp.
TTGCAGACATGGGCAATATCCGGCAATTCTGGACAATCAACAATGACAATTCGGGTGCTTTTCGTGTGCCACGGCAATATCTGCCGCAGCACCATGGCGCAGTTTGTTTTTCAGCACCTGATAAATCAGCTGGGCTGCCAGGAGGATTTGCTTATTGACTCCCGGGCCACCAGCTCCGAGGAGATCGGAAACGGCCCGCACCGGGGAACTCTGCACAGGCTGCGCCAGGCCGGCATCCCGGCGCTGCCCCACCGGGCTTCCCGGATCACCCGGGATGATTATAAAAACGCCGACATGATTATCGGCATGGATGAGGCCAATATCAGAAATCTCATGCGGATGCTGGACGGCGATCCGGAGGGCAAGGTGCATAAGCTCCTGTCCTTTGCCGGCAGCGATCGGGATATTGCCGATCCCTGGTATACCGGCGATTTTGATGAAACCTTCAATGATGTGCTCGAGGGCTGTCAGGGGCTTATCGCATTTTTCCGCCGCCTGGGGCTTATCAGAACGCAGGCAGTTTAGCTCTGCAGCGAATTCATTCTGAGGGGCCTGAGCCTGTTTCAGTTCCTCAATATCACAATCACAGCAGAAACAACAGACACAAAAGAAACAAAAGAAACAAAAGAAAAAGAGGAACCTATGAGCTATCCGATGACCGCAATAATGAGAAGAATCCTGAAATCCCTCCCCCTGTTTTTCCTGGCCGCGTCTCCGCTGTGCGGGGCGGCGGAAAGCGATGCCGGAGATGATTCCGAAGATAACGCCGCTTTCCTGCAGGACTATGTCATAGAGCCGGTCTCCGGTTATCCGAACTCCTTTTTCAGCCGGGTCTTTACCAGCAAAAAATCCGGCGCCCGGGCTTACCAGATTTTTGCGGTTCATCCCGAGATGTACCCGGTGCCCCGGCAAGCCTCGGATCTAAAGGATCCCGGATGGCTCCGAAATCTGGTTAAGGATTATTTTTCCTGTCCCGGGATGACAGCTGAAAGAACGCCTCCCGAAGAGCCCGAGGATCCTGACATGTGCGATGAGTACTGCTGCGAGGGCGAATGCGATGATACAGTGCTTTTCAGTAATTGCCAGAGCAAGCAGGGCTCCATGGAGGGATATGCCGTCTGTGACGAGACGTTCTATAAGGTGCTGCTTTTTGATAGCCGCATTCCGGAGGATCACCGGGATCTTTTCAGAGAATACCAGGAAGGGATGCCGTGGCTCTTCGGGGAGGAGGAAGTTCCCTTCTGTGTCCAGGACTGCGTTTCAGAAGAATGGCCCACGGATCATCCCGGCAAAGAAGCTCTCAGCGCGGGTTACCTGATTTTTCCGGCCTCTTCCTATCCCCTTACCTATGACGCAGACGGCGGCGGCGTAGGAATATCCCATATTGCCAAGACCTATATCAAACCGGGCAGCGATGATCATTTCGGGTACATGATTTACGACGCTGACGGTATTCACGGGGAGGATATTCCGGCCCGGATAAAGTCCTTCTGTCATGACCGGGTTTCCTTCAAGGGCAATGCCGAGGGGTTTGATTTTCAGAATTGCAGTTCCTGGCAGCGGGGCCGGGAGATTCGGATCTCCGGCCATATGGAAAAAAGAGCGGCTCCGGCAAGTAAGTGCCGTCCGGAACAGCTCTATCTCTTTACCTTCTGGTCAGAAGGGCTGCCGGCCCGGGATCGTGAGATTTTGCAGCGGGAGACGGAATTTCGCATCCGGAATTTCATCCCCGATCCGGAAAGCTGCGAGGAGGGCAGGATCAACAGGTACAGCCAGAAAAAGCTGCCGGACAGATAATGCGGTTCCGGCGGCGGAATTTCCCGCTCCGCTTCTGCCGGAAGTTTCTTTAACCCGGCGTCTTATGAAAACGTTTTTCACCGCGATCGCAGCTTTTGGTTCGTATTGAGAGTTAAGCCCGGGAAAAAATTCATTTGTTTTCTGTAACCTCTTCTCAGGTGTTTCGTTTCCTATACAGAACGCAATTTAAATCCCACACACAGGAGATTACGAAAATGTCAGAAGTTAATATGAATACCGGAAATTGTCCTTCCCTTGAACCCGCCTATCCTCAGGAAGTTGCTAAGACTTCCAATCGTGGCGATGAAGTTGCTATCACCAGTGTTGAGCTGATGTTTGCCAAGCTTCAGAACGACCTCGCCATTGAAAACCGCGAGTATGCCAAGGACAGGATTGATGCCATTAAGCAGAAGCAGCAGGAATCCAAGGAAATT
>NZ_JBGVBR010000210.1:0-8223 GCF_045225735.1 Succinimonas sp.
GTAATCCTGACATTGTCCCCGACAATGATGGATTCTCCCTGTCTTCTTGTCAGAATCAGCATATTTCAACTCCGCCAAAACAAGAGCATTAAATCGGATGCTCCAGACTCCGGAACTCGGCTGCTCAAAAAACATTCGCTTCGGTAATAACAAATAATATCTGCTTTTATCAGAAAAGTAAAAAACAATTCCATCACATCACGATACTCTAAATCTAAATCTGCTATTATGGAATATCGAAAGCGCCCCGCCGAACATCAAGGGGCAAACATCAAGGAGAATAAAGCTATGCTATGCAATAATTGCGGCAAGGAAATCGGCACGGACAATTTCTGTCCCTTCTGCGGCGCCAATCAGACTCCGCAGCCGTCCCGGAACAAACCCGCAACCTCTAAGAAGTCTTCCACCTGTCTCATCGTCGGCATTGTCGTTGGCGTGCTGGGATTTATCGCCATTGCGGTAATCGGCATTGTCGCCGCCATTGCCCTCCCTGCTTATGCCAAATATATGGCCATGGCCCGGTTTACCGAGGTTACCTCTGCAGCAGACGGAGTAAGGAGGCAGGTTGAGCTCTGCTTCCTTGAGACCAAAGACTTCAGTCAATGCAATAACAGCATGAAAGGGAACAACTGGAGAATCGGCGCCAAAAGCGACTATGCCACCAAATACGTGGCGAACATTACCGTAAATAAAGGGGTTATTACCGCCAAGGCTATCGACGGGAACGGGCTCCGGGGAGCCACCTTCACCATTCAGCCGGTTCCGGACAAAAACTCCGGGAGAATCAGCTGGCAGATGGTTCCGGAAAAGTCTTCCTGCTTCTCGGAGGATCTGTGCGGACACTCCGGCCGGTAAAACAGGCTAACGCCCGGAGGAGCTTTTATTTAGCTCTCCTCTGAAAATCACAAGGCCCCCGGAACACCGGAGGCCTTTTCTTTTTATAAGCTCATGAGCAGGGGAGCGCGAAGTTAGCCCAGATGCTCCTCCAGCCAGCCGGCCACGCTGTTCATGGCCTGGGGCAGCTTGGCCACATCCGTGCCGCCGCCCTGCGCCATATCCGGCTTGCCGCCGCCCTTGCCGCCTGCCTGAGCTGCCACAAACTTCACCAGTTCTCCGGCCTTGATCCGGGACACCAGATCCTTGGTAACCCCGGCAATGAAGGAGATGCGGCCATCGTTAACGGAGGCCAGGAGGATGACCCCGCTGGAGAGACGGTTTCTGAGATCGTCCATGACAATACGGAGCTCCGGAACCGCTACCCCGTCCAGAGTGGCCACCAGAGTCTTAACTCCGTTAACGGAGACCACGGAGCCCAGGAGTCCCTTGGCCTCAGCCAGAGCCAGCTGCTCCTTAAGCCGGGTATTCTGCCGCTCCAGATCTTTGGCATGCTGCTCCAGCGCGGAAACCTTGTCGTAAACGCCGAAGGTCTCGCTTCTGAGAAGAGAGGCGCTCTTTTCCAGCTCGCTATTCAGACTGTTGGCATAATCAAGAGCCGCAAAACCGGTCATAGCTTCGATTCTCCGCACGCCGGCCGCAATGCCGCTGTCGGAGATCACCTTGAAGAAGCCGATATTGCCGGTGCGGGCCACATGGGTGCCGCCGCAGAGCTCCCGGGAGACATCTCCCATGGAAACCACCCGAACCCGGCCCTCATACTTCTCGTTAAAGAGAGCCATGGCTCCGGTGGCTTTGGCAGCCTCCAGATCCATCACCTCGGTAACCACCGGAAGATCGGCCATGATATACCCGTTAACCAGAGCTTCAACCTGACGGAGCTCCTCGGCGGTCACTGCCTCTCCGTGGGAGAAGTCAAAACGGAGCCGGTCTCCGGATACGTATGAGCCCTTCTGCGCCACGTGATCTCCCAGCACCTCTCGAAGAGCGGACTGGAGAAGATGGGTAGCGCTGTGATGACGGGCAATGCTGCTTCTGGCCTGAACAGCCACCTGGGCCCGGACATGATCTCCGACGGAAAACTCGCCTAAAAGCACCTTGCCCACGTGAATCACCGCATTTCCGGCACGTCTGGTATCGGTAACCTGGAACTCAAAATTATCTCCCCCGAGAATAAGACCGGTATCGCCCACCTGGCCGCCTCTTTCGGCATAGAACGGGGTTTTATCAAGAACAATCACGGCCTCTTCATCGGTAGCCACGGAAGTAACGCTTTCCAGTCCCTTGAAGATACTGACAATTTCAGCCTCTTCTTCAAGATGGTCATAGCCGGTAAATTCCGTGGTTCCCGCCACTCTGAGCTCGCGGTTATAGTCCACGGCAAAATTGGAAGCGGCCTTGGCTCTCTCCCGCTGCTTGGCCATCTCGGCATCAAAGCCGGCAAGATCCACCGTGTAGCCGTTATCCCGCACCACGTCCTGGGTGAGATCCACCGGGAAGCCGTAGGTGTCGTAAAGACGGAACACCACCTCGCCGGGCACGGTTTTGCTGTCCCCGAGCTTCTGGAGTTCTCCGGAAAGAAGCTCAAGACCGCGGTCAAGAGTGTGCAAAAACTGCTCTTCTTCCTTTCTCAGAATCTTCTCGATATGAGCCTGGGAATCCCGGAGCTCCGGATAGGCATCCCCCATGAGCTTAACCAGACTGGACACCAGCTTGCAGAAGAACACCTCCTGGGCTCCTAAAAGCCTGCCGTGGCGCACCGCTCTTCTGATAATGCGGCGGAGCACATAGCCCCGGCCTTCGTTGGAGGGAATCACCCCGTCGCTGATCAGGAAGGAGCAGGAACGGATGTGATCGGCAATGACCCGGAGGGACTTATTGGAAAGATCGGACACCTTAAGGGTTTCAGCCGCAGCGGCAATCAGATCCCGGAACAGATCGATATCGTAGTTGGAATGCACCCCCTGCATCACCGCGGCAATGCGCTCCAGTCCCATGCCGGTATCCACCGAAGGATGCGGCAGAGGCTCAAAGGTGCCGTCAGACTTGCGGTTGAACTGCATGAACACAATATTCCAGATCTCGATAAAACGATCTCCGTCCTCCTCGGCGGATCCCGGAGGGCCGCCCCAGATGTCGGCGCCGTGGTCGTAGAAAATTTCGGAGCAGGGGCCGCAGGGACCGGTGTCCCCCATCTGCCAGAAATTGTCGGAAGCATAGGGAGCGCCCTTGTTGTCGCCGATGCGGACAATGCGCTCTGCCGGAATGCCTATTTCATTGTTCCAGATATCATAGGCCTCCTGATCGGTCTCATAAACGGTAACCGTCAGTTTTTCCGGAGGAAGCCCCAGCTTTCCGGTAAGAAAGCCCCAGGCAAAATGAATGGCATCTTTTTTGAAGTAGTCGCCGAAGCTGAAATTTCCCAGCATTTCAAAAAAGGTATGATGCCGGGCGGTATAGCCCACATTGTCAAGATCGTTATGCTTGCCGCCGGCTCTGACACAGCGCTGCGCGGTAGTGGCTCTCTTGTAGCTGCGGGTCTCCTTGCCCAGAAAAACATCCTTGAACTGATTCATGCCGGCATTGGTGAACAGCAGTGTCGGATCGTTCACCGGCACCAGAGAGCTGGAACGCACTGCCTCATGTCCCTGCGACCGGAAATAATCGAGAAACGCGGAGCGTATCTCAGAGGTTGTCATGTACATACAAAAAACCTTTATCAATATATCGTCGCCCCCGCCCGGAACAGACCTGTCCCCGGCGAAAGGCACGGCTTCGGAAACCCTTGGGCTCCCGAAAAAATCCCTGAAATTATAGCATTATGAGGGGGCAAATTATAGTAAGGAGCACAATAAAAGCCCGTTACATATCTGCCCCGAAATCCTCGTCTGACATGCTGAGAGCCCGGAGGCACTGTTCTCCGGAAAACCCCCGGCGGGCCAGAAAGGCCAGGGCCCTTCTTTTCTGCTTAAAATCCATCTCCGCAATGCTGCCGTATTTCCGCGCGGCGAGATCCCGGGCCCGGGCGATAAAATCATCCGCACTGAGATTCTGAACGGCCTCCTGCTCCTCCGGGTTAACCCCCCGTTTCCGAAGCTCCATCCGAATCCGCCCGGGGCCGTAGCCCTTCCCGGCATAGTGCCGCACGGCCGTTTCCGCAAAGCGGCTGTCGGAGAGATACCCCTGGGCAATAAGCCTTGAAATCACCTCATCCAAAGCCGCGCGATTGGCAAATTTCCTGATAAGCTTGTCCCGGAGCTCCTTTTCCGAATGCTCCCGGAGAGCCAGCATGTTAACGGCCGCGGCATACATGGATCTCTTTAAAGCGGCGTCATTGCCGTTATCAGGCCCGTTATCAATATCCTTGTCATAAGCGGCATCTGTCATACAACCTCCCTCACTGACCGGAAAAACCCGCTTTTTCGCTTTTTATCACGATCCGGATACGGAAAAGGCACCAGAACGAATTCTGATGCCCTGCGTTTTCCGGTATTACCCCGTAAAATCCTGACCTTGATTACAGATCCTCGGGAATTTCCACCTTTTCAAACTCCGGAGCCACCTCGATGTCATCAGGCCCGGATCCGTCCTCGGAGAATACCTCGCCCCCCACATCGGCAGTGGCATTGTAATCATCCTTGTTGCTGTAGAACTCCCGGATCTTGGCCTCGATTTCATCGCTGACCTCAGGATGCTCTGCCAGATAATCAATAACATTGCTCTTGCCCTGACCGATCTTTTCGCCGTTGTAGGAGAACCAGGCGCCGGACTTGACAATGGCCTTGATCTTAACGCCCAGATCCACAATTTCGCTGCCCTTGCTGATGCCCTTGTTGTAAAGGATCTGGAATTCGGCTGCCTTGAAGGGAGGGGCTACCTTGTTCTTAACCACCTTAACCTTGGTTTCATTCCCCAGAACATCGCCGTCCTTGGTCTTGATGGGCGTACCCTTTCTGATGTCCAGACGCACGGAGGCATAGTACTTGAGAGCATTGCCGCCGGTGGTGGTTTCCGGATTGCCGAACATCACCCCGATCTTCATGCGGAGCTGGTTAATGAAGATGCACATGCAGTTGGCCTGCTGCAGATTCCCGGTGAGCTTGCGGAGCGCCTGGGACATGAGCCGGGCCTGGAGACCGACATGGGATTCCCCCATATCGCCCTCGATCTCGGCCTTGGGCACCAGCGCGGCTACCGAATCCACCACAATCACATCCACGCCGCCGGATCTTACCAGCATGTCGCAGATTTCCAGCGCCTGCTCGCCGGTATCGGGCTGCGACACCAGAAGAGAATTCACATCCACTCCCAGACGGGCGGCATATACCGGATCCAGAGCGTGCTCGGCATCAATGAAGGCGCAGGTCTTGCCCTTCTTCTGAGCCTGGGCAATCACCTCAAGAGTGAGAGTGGTCTTGCCGGAGGATTCCGGTCCGTAAATCTCCACGATTCTTCCCAGAGGAAGACCGCCGATGCCCAGAGCGATGTCAAGAGAAAGAGAGCCGGTGGAAATCGCTTCGATGTCGCTCATGTGCTTGTTCTCGCCCAGAAGCATGATCGCGCCCTTGCCAAACTGCTTTTCAATCTGATCCATCGCAGCCTGAAGTGCCTTTGCCTTACTGTTCTTCTCTTCGTCCTTTTCTTTAGCTGCCATACCTGTTTCCTTACTTTATCTAGCTAAAAAACTTAAAATTAACGGCCTTCAGCAAACCATCCGGTAAAACTGAACCTCTGAAATGCTCCGGCATTATAGCACCTGGAGGCGCCGGTCTGACGCCGGAGGGCATTTGCCTGAGCAGTTCCATGCCTGATATCACAAAGATAACCCGCAAAATGCGGCTCTCCCCGAAAATCAAAGCATTAAACTTTGCGGAGATTATACATAATTTTGCTAAGCTTGCAAATTATTTTTTATCTTTGTTTCTACAAAATTCCAAAATAACAGAAAGCGCTTTTATCACTGTCTGTTTTCTGACCGCTTCCCGATCCCCGGAAAACGCCGCCCGGAAGGTTTCAAAAACCTCTCCCCGAAAAGCCCAGGAGAGATAAACAGTGCCCACCGGCTTCTCCGGCGTGCCGCCGCCGGGACCGGCAATGCCGCTTACCGCCACCGCAATATCGCCCCGGGAATGCCGGAGCGCTCCCAGACTCATTTCCCGGACGGTTTCCTCGCTGACGGCTCCGTGATCCCGCAGGGTATCCTCCCGCACTCCCAGCATTTCCATTTTAGCCGCATTGCTGTAGGTGACAAAGGCCCGGTCAAACCACTCCGAAGATCCCGGAACGGCGGTAAAGGCCGCGCTGATAAGCCCGCCGGTGCAGGACTCGGCGGTGACCGCCAGAAGTCCCAGTCTTTTCAGTTCCGTTCCGGTGGCGGCGGCCAGCCGGAAAACCCCGTCTTCACTGATTTCATCGCTATCAGAAAAAGTCATTATTCCTCCTGCTATGCTCCCGCTTATGCTTTAACGGCCGATATGATAAACTAATCGCCGTCTCATTAAGCAGAAATCACAATATCAGTATCCAAAAATGTCAGAATCAGTCAATAACGGCATCACCCCGCTGATGCAGCAGTATCTTTCCTTCAAAAAGCAATATCCCGACACCCTGCTCTTCTACAGACTGGGGGACTTTTACGAAATGTTCTTTGATGATGCCCGGAAAGCCTCCGAGCTTCTGGACATCACCCTCACCAAAAGAGGCTTCATGAACGGTCAGCCTATCCCCATGGCCGGAGTGCCCTACCATGCCGTGGATTCCTATCTGGCCCGCCTGGTGGAAAAGGGAGAAAGCGCCGTTATCTGCGAGCAGATCGGCGATCCGGCCACCGCCAAGGGCCCGGTGGAAAGAAAGGTCACCAGAATTATCACCCCCGGCACCGTCACCGATGAAGCCCTCCTCAAGGAAAAGCAGGATAACGTCATCGCCTGCCTGGCCAGCGATCAGTTCGCCTTCGGACTCAGCTACCTCAATCTCTCCACCGGAGACTTCTGCTGCCTGGAAAGCGATGATATAAACGGCATTCTGGCCGTGCTGGAACGGCTGAAGCCGGCGGAGCTCCTGTATGCGGAGGATGTGCGCTCCCTGGATGCCATTTCCGAATTCAAGGGCCTCAGAAGACGCCCGGTGTGGGAATTTGACTTTGAAACCTGCCGCCGCATTCTCACCTCGCACTTTCATACCCGGGAGCTTTCGGGTTTCGGGCTGGACGGCGTCACCATCGGTCTCTGCCCCGCCGGAGCTCTCTTAAGCTACGTCCGGGAAACCCAGAAAACCGCCCTCCTCAATATCCGCTCTCTCCGTCTGGAAAGCAAAAGCACCCACCTGGTGCTGGATGCCTGCACCCAGAGAAATCTCGAGATTACCGAGAATCTTCAGGGCGGGCAGGAGCATACTCTCCTGGCCGTGCTGGATCGCACCTCCACCCCCATGGGATCCCGGCTTCTGCAGCGCTCTCTGCTGAACCCGGTACGCTCTCGGGAAGAAGCAGAAAAAAAGCTGGATCTTATTTCCGAAATCCTGCAGTTCTCTCAGGCCGATACGCTCCGGGACTGTCTCCGGGAAATCGGCGATCTGGAAAGAGTGACCGCAAGACTGGCTCTCAGCAACGTCCGGCCCCGGGATCTCGCCAAGATCCGCACTGCTCTTCAGGTAACTCCCCATATCCGGGAGCTTCTGAACTCCGCCGGGGGCAAGCTGGGAAAATTTCAGGAAAAGCTCCCCCTCCTCCCGGATGTCCGGGATCTTCTGGAAAGAGCCGTCTGCGATATCCCGCCGGCGGTGATCAGAGACGGCGGCGTCATCGCCTCCGGCTACTCTCCGGAACTGGACAAGCTCCGCAGCATGTCCTCCGGAGCGGATGATTATCTTAAGGAGGTGGAAAACCGCGAAAGAAGCCGCACCGGGATCAACACCCTCAAGGTAGGCTACAACAAGGTTTCCGGTTACTATATTGAAATTTCCCGGGCTCAGGCCAGCCAGAACACCCTGCCCTCCGATTACATCAGAAGACAGACCCTGAAAAACAATGAACGCTATATCACCCAGGAGCTCAAGGAATTCGAGGAAACCGCGCTCACCGCCCAGAGCCGGGCTCTGGCTCTGGAAAAACAGCTTTACGATGAGCTTATTGCCCGACTGCTGCCGCATCTTATGGATCTTCAGGATCTCTCATGCCATCTCTCTTACATCGATATGCTGGCGGGACTGGCAGCAGCGGCTCTGGAAAACGGCTATACCCGGCCGGAATTCACCTCCGCCCGGGAAATCTCCATTGTAAAGGGACGCCATCCGGTAATCGAACAGGTGAGCTCCTCCCGGTTCATTCCC
>NZ_JBGVBR010000211.1:0-15625 GCF_045225735.1 Succinimonas sp.
GGGAGCGTTTCAAACTTGTCCTTAAGCAGATCAAGCAGGTGCTCATACTGCGGCGAACCCTCTGGCATTGATACGGGGATATTCATAATGCGATAACCTCTATGTGGACGATAACGGCTACGAGATTACCTGCTTATATACCAATCATAAAGAACGTACATCTAATTTTGTCACGTCTATCACATTTATGAAAATGTAAAGTCACTGTTGTAATTTACGTGACCAAGTTCACATTAATCATGGTCACGGTTTGATACTGTGAATCAAATCTTGATTTTCTTTAGAGGGGATAAGAATTCCGAAAAAATACTGACCAATGTCGGTTAGAAAGTTGAATGAGCAGAATGGACAAATATCGGAGTTCAGCGAAAATCTCTGGTGCGGTCTGCTAGATTACGTTACGGCCTATGCTGATGGCAGACTGGTTTTCCGGTTCAAGAACGGTTCTGAATTTTTGGGGTAAAAGAAAGTTTTCTCATTAGCAAAAAGTCCGATCATCAAATCATTTAACCAGCCTATCGGGAACTGGAACACCTCAAAGGTCGAAAACATGCGGTCGATGTTTACTAAGGCGGAGAACTTCAATCAGCCTCTTGATCATTGGGACACCTCCAGCGTCAAATTCATGCAGGACATGTTCAGGAAAGCGGGCAAATTTAACCAGCCCATCGGCGCGTGGAACACTTCAAAAGTCACAAACATGGAGTGGATGTTTTGCGGAGCCTAGGCCTTTAATCAGGACATCGGCAGCTGGGTCAACGGAAATGTTACCACCATGGCATCCATGTTTTTCCACGCCGATGCCTTTAATCAGCCCCTCGGTAACTGGAATACCTCCAATGTTACGGACATGAGCTTTATGTTCAGCGATGCGGCATCCTTCAACCAGGATATCGGGAACTGAGATACCGCCAAAGCTGAGACCATGTGCTCTATGTTTTGCAATGCCGTATCCTTATAATCAGGATCTCAGATGGAATGCTGATAGCGTGAAAGACTTCCGCAAAATGTTTTCCGGCGCCAAAGTTTTTAACCAGGAGTTCCCGTTTCCCCCATTTTCGTCTACCCGGGGAGACTGGGTGTTCGAGGGATCCGGATATCAGGGATCGGATTTTGATGCCTGGCTTGGATTGGACTTGACGGCTGAATGACCTGAGATTCTCTTCCGAGTCCGGTTCCGTATTTCTCTGCGCCCGTATTTCTCTGAACGGCGTAGCAGAATGATTTGAGATGTCCGCTTCAGTTTAAACCGCCGCTGCCGTGAAAACCTCCTGATGATATTGTCCCGGTTTTCATACGCGGCTTTTGCGCGGAGACCGGAAAAAACTTAAAATAATGGATAAGAACGTTTGCAAGGAAAAATGGAACATAATGTCAGACGAAGATATCAACGAGAAAAACGATAAAGCTGAAAATATTGCAGATCCTGTAACTGAGGCTCAGGAAGAAAACCAGCCTGAAAAACTCTCCTCGGAAGAAGACGACAGCCGGGATCCGAATCGTCCCATTGATGTCAGATTTGCGCTCCGTATCAACATTTCGGATCGGGATCTCAGCAAAATGGTCAGCGTCTACCGCAGCATAGCGATTAAGACATCGGTGATCTCCGCAGTCCTGCTTCTCATTACCTGCATTCTCCCCTCGCTGTCGGATGAGGACATGGTCTTTCCGTACTCCATGCTCTTCTGGTTTGTGCTGATACTGACCGCGGTGAGAACCATCGCCTCGGTAAGAGATATTATGCGGGATAAGGAGTACTACCTGCAAAACATGGCCATTGCCGCCATCATTTCCGATGACAAGGACAAAGATGCCAATGCAAAGGATGGTAACTCCGATGCCGATATAGACGACCGCCGTCCGGAAAATCTTAAAGAAGAATTCCTGTCGGGTTTTCGCGTGCATTACGTCAGCGCCAAGATCAAAAGCTTTGTCCTGATGCTGTTAGCAGTATACGGCACCACCTATTTCGGAGACTTTCTGATGCTGCGGGACGGTCTGAGCTCCCTCTCGACATCCAAGGCCATCCTGGTTATCGCCTGCTTTATCATTCTTTTTCTGGTGGCCATGCGCGCCGTCTATTTCTGCTGCATCCTGGGCAAGATTGACTATTTCCGGATGGGCACCAAAAGAATGGTAGTGCGCGCCCGCAAAAAATCAGAGTCTTAACATGAGACTGAACGCCGCGCAGCTTGAGGCTGTTAACTATATCGGAGGCCCGTGTCTGGTGCTGGCCGGGGCCGGTTCCGGAAAAACCCGCGTCATCACCCAGAAAATCGTGCACCTCATTTCAAACTGTTCCTACTCCGCCCGGAATATCTGCGCGGTCACCTTTACCAACAAGGCGTCCAAGGAAATGAAGGAGCGCATCTCGGCAGCCCTGTCTCCGGATGTCATCAAGGGGCTCCGGGTATCCACGTTCCATTCCCTGGGCCTGGAGATCATCCGTCATGAATACGCCGCGCTCGGGATCTCGCCGAACTTTTCATTATTTGACGAATATGATTCCCTGAGCGTCATGAAGGAAATCATGGAAAAAGCCCAGGGGGATCTCACCAAGGACGAGCTCAGGGACAAATGCCACTACTGGCTGGGAGCGATTTCCCGCTTTAAAAACGATCTGAAATCCCCGGAGGAGATTTTGGAGGATCGGGATCCGGAAAGCCAGATCGCCGGACTCATCTACAGCGAATACCAGCATATGATGAAGTCCTGCAATGCCATTGACTTTGATGACCTCATCTATAAAACCGTAAAGCTGTTCCGAGACAATGAAGAGGCGCTGACCCGCTGGCGCTACCGTATCCGCTATCTTCTGGTGGACGAGTATCAGGATACCAACCAGAGCCAGTATGAGCTTATTCGTCTTCTGGTTTCTGAAAACCAGCGTTTCACCGTGGTGGGAGATGATGACCAGTCCATCTATTCCTGGCGGGGCGCCCAGCCGGAAAACATTCCCAAGCTCCGGACGGATTTTCCGAATCTCCGGGTGATCATGCTGGAGGAAAACTACCGTTCCTGCGGCCGCATTCTGAAGTGCGCCAATGCCCTTATTGCCCACAATCCCCATGAATACATAAAAAAGCTGCGGTCGGGACTGGAATTCGGAAAACCTCTCCGGGTCATCGAAATCCCTCATGCCGATCAGGAGGGCAAAAAGCTGGTAACGGATCTTTTGGGGCATCATTACCGCTACCGCACCAAATTTCAGGACTACGCCATCCTCTACCGGGGTAACTACCAGTCCCGGGAAATTCAGAAGGCTCTGGCCGAAAGCAACATTCCCTTCCGGGTTATCGGGGGCACCAGCTTTTTTGCCCAGTCGGAAATCAAGGATTTCATGTGCTATCTCCGGGTGCTGGTCAACGACGATGACAACCGGGCCTTTCTCAGAATCATCAATACTCCCAGAAGAGAAATCGGCGCCGTATCATTGGAGCATATCGGCAAATTTGCCGAAGATAATCACCTTTCCCTGATGCAGGCCTGCATGGATCCCCGGCTCACCGGCAGCATTCCCGGAAGAGAAGCCGGGAAGTTCATCGCCTTTGCGGAAAACATTCAGAGACTGCGCCGGGATCTCTCCGGAACCCGCGCCCATGAGACCCTCCGGAATCTCCCGGATGCTCTGGGCTATGCCGACTGGCTCCGGGCGGATTCCGGCAGCGAAAAGAGCGCGGAGTTCCGCATTGACAACGTTATGACCCTGATTGACTGGGTGGATCGATCCATGACCGGCAGTCCGGACAGCGATGAGGGCCCTCAGACCTTTGAGGAGGCGGTAACCCGCATGGCCCTCAGGGAGCTTCTGGATCGGGAGGAGCAGGACTTTGAGCTGGACGAGGTGCAGCTGATGACGCTGCATTCCTCCAAGGGGCTGGAATTCCCCTTTGTGTACATGATCGGCATGGAGGAGGGACTCCTGCCCCACAAAACCGCCGTGGAAACCGGAGACGTGGCCGAGGAGAGACGGCTGGCCTATGTGGGCATGACCCGGGCCAGAAAGGAGCTCACCTTTATGCTCTGCCAGGAACGGAAAAGCCGGGATCAGCGGGACAAGGTGCACCCCGAGCCCAGCCGCTTCCTTAAAGAGCTGCCCCCCGAGGATCTGGACTGGAAGGAAAACGGCAGTCTGATGACCAAGCAGGAACGCTCCGACATGCTAGACGCCTTCTTTAAGGACGCCAAGGCCTATCTGGACAAAAACTGATCTAGAAAAAACGCCTCCCCCGCCGGAATCTGGCGCTTCTCCGGCTCCATGCGCGTTTCCCGGGAGTTTGCGGGGGCGAACTATCCTGCCACTGACAGTAACCGCTTTCGGGGGTCAGCATTGTTCTCATGGCCGGCCGTACCGTGGCATCCTCAAGCCAAAGCCGATAACCCAGGAGATAAAGGGATCCGTTGGTCTGCACGCATGCGGCAAACCAGGGAAGATCCCCCGGATTCCGGAGCCACCAGAAACAGTTACCCGCGTAGTCCGTGAAAGCTCCGTAACCATGACCGACTGCGTAGGGAGTGGGCCGGCAGACTCTCTGGCTGTCAGTGGCAAAATAGCGCTCCGCCTCTGCCAGACTGAGACAGAACACGCGATCCCAGGTATCCCTCTCAGGAGGAAGACCATCCTGGATCCACGGTTCAGGTTCGGGATTGCCTTCATTTTTGAGCAGCGTCGGCAGAATGAGCTGGCGTTCCCTGCCGGTAAATGCTTTCCGGATAAAGGCGCTGTTCAGCCATTTACGAAGATGGGAGTATTCCCAGATCGTGGCTTCATTGAAGCCGCATGTATGATAAGTCCGCGCAATCAGGCCGTACCTGCTTATCAGAAGCGCCGCAGGCACCCGGCGTTCTCCAAAAAAATCCTCTGTAACATCCAGGACCAGCCATTCAATGGGAGTCCGATCCTTTTCTCCCCGGTACGGGTACGTGCCGAAGGTGATAATATCACCCGCGCGAACCGGAATTACACCAGCATCCGGAGAGTTGGACAGTCTTGCGTCTGACATCTTCATGTCCTCTTTTCTTTGAAATCATGACGGGAGGCGGGGGGCAGCCCGGAAAAGATCCGGATTCTGCTTGCTCCCTGGAAGAACTATATCTGGCAAAGATCCCCGGGCCATCCCACGGAAAATGGCCGCCCCTTTTGACTGAGAATCTCCGTCGCATAAAACGGCCGGCCTTTCACTTCGGGTATTCTGCGGGAGATATCTAAGGCTCCGGCTTCCCGTTCAGGTGAAAACACAGACTTGCCTTACGATTACTTTACCAATTTCATACCGTATGAAAGTTATGCATCAAATTATGTAACATATTGTACTATTTTTTATAGTATTTGTCAAGCTAAAATTACGAATACATGATTATAAGAAGACGATGTTTTTAAGACAAAAGACAGGTATTTTCACCATATTGCGGAATCGACAAAGAGAGAGTTTCGGCAAAAAAGAGAGTTCAGTATTGAAATCCTAAACGGAAAAAACTTTGAAACGCATAGACAGAAGGCTCTAAAGCGGCAGTTTAATTCTGCCCGCCACGCTCCGCCGCATATTCCGCCCTGGCCGCGCAGCGGAGCTTAACCGGGAGAGCTCCGGGACATTATTTCGGACTTCTCCATCAGTCAGCAAAAAGGTCATCCAGAGTAATGACGTTAACAAACACCCCGCTGTATTCATTGGGCTTGAGGCCGAAGGTTGTAATCAGAGTGCTGCGTACTGCGGTTTTGCGGGACACCAGTCCGGACAAGACCTCCTGTCTTCGCAAAATCGTACGGTAATATTCCCGGTCAACGCAGAAATCATCGCTGCAGTATTTGATTTCGCACATGTTGACGACATTGTCAGCACGGGAAATCAGGAGATCAATCTGCATGCCGTCCTCCGCGCCGCTTTTTTTCGACCAGGCAGATTCTGAGGTATGCACTCCCCCGATTCCCAAAGACTTCTTGATTTGCCGGATATGGTTAAAACAGAGCCTTTCATATGCCAGACCTCGCCAGGAAACAAGATCCTGCCGATGGAGACCGTGCTGCCAGAAGGTCTCGCTGCGGCCATCCATGAGATCCTTAAACCTGAGATAAAAAATGCAGAAAGGATCCGTAAGCCGGAAACGAGCCTCTCTTTTGCCGGCGCCGAAGGGAACGTATCTGACAACAAAATCGCTGGTAATGAGAGCATTAAGCTGCTCCGTCAAAGAGCCTCCGTCGGATATGCCCAGCCCTTCCATAAGGTCAGATCGCGTAAAACCGGATGCCCGGCGGTAAAGAAATGCCACGATCGCCTTCATGGTCTCGGGGTTTCTGAAGGCCGAGGAAAACAGTCTGTCGTATTCGTTACGGAGCTTTGCTTTTGCGGAAAACAGGAGATTATCGATGTTCTGGGCCAGACTTTTTTCCGGCTCAAAATACCTCAGATAATAAGGAATGCCTCCCAGAATCATATAGCTTTGCGCAATGTCATATCTGGAGAGCCGCACCTTGTTCATGGCAAAAAAATCCTCGCACTCGGCAAGAGTAAAAGGGGAAAGCTTTATCTCCCAGGTGATCCTGTCATAGAGCCCGCCATGACTGTTAATCATATTATCTAGGATCCAGGAACTGGCGCTGCCGCAGACTATCACCATAAGATTCCGGCGATGACAGCCCCAGTTGTTCCAGAAGGACTCAAATGCCGTAATAAACCCGGATCTCGGAGTATCAAGCCACGGCAGTTCATCAAGGAAAACCACCTGTCTATTGCCGGTATCCCGCTCCTTAAGGAATTGCTCCAAAAGCAAAAAGGCGTCAAACCAGTTACGGGGAATGCTGCTTCTCGCCATCCCCTGTTCCAAAAGAGAATTGTAAAAATTCCTGAGCTGAGCCTGCATGGCTCCTTTTTTGATTTCCAGAGGAGACAGCCCGGCATGCCGGAAAGCAAGACGCCCCTCAAATACCGAGTCAACAAGAAATGTCTTGCCAACGCGACGTCGTCCATAAACAGCGACAAGTTCGGATCTCCCGCTGTCATAAAGCCTGTTAAGCTCCCTTATCTCCTGTTTGCGTCCTGTTATCATGCACTCCCCCTCGCTTTATTTAGCGGAAATATTAAAAAACACCTCAAATCCGCTGAATAAAACACATTCTATCAGCCTGCTATTCATATTATCAAGTCTGGAAACCACAGAGAAACAGTAAAACAAGGCCATGTATCTCCCGCCACTGTACCTCCATTACCCTGCATCATCTCTGTTTATGCAACGAATACCGTCATTGTATACCATCTTAATCAGCGGAAATCAGTAAAAAGTATCAAAATCCGCTGAATAAAACGCATTCTCCCGTAACCTTAACGGGGGAATCAAACCCGAATTGCCATGATTCATATAACAGGCATTGGCCGTTTTATTCCCGAACTGCGTCATTAGTTCTGTCTCGCGGTTTCCTTTCTGTTTTATTCAGCGGAAATATCAGTAATTTTCTCAAATCCGCTGAATAAAGCAGAGTTGCCTCCCTGTCTCCCGCAGCATTCCTCCTGTTCCCTTCCCGCAGATTTTCAGAACGATGAAATTCAGGCGGGGTGATATTCAGGCATCCCTTTCCCGGAAATGCAAAATCGAAACTGGTACCGGGCTGTTTGCCGAAAGCAAGGCCAAGGCTTCCCAAATGCTGTAACAGGCAAAGCCGGGAGAATTTTGCGTTACCGCAAAACTCCCCTTCGATCCGGACCAAAACTGATCTCAAATAACGCCTCAGCAGTCTGAAACAGACACCATTCCAGGCCGGAAACGCTTCCGGCTCCGGAACATCACCGAAGCCAAAATGTCAAAGTGACGATACCTGAATACGCTCAGAACGCATAACTATGCTCGCACAATAATCACATTATTGTCAGCATCCGTGCCGTCCCCGCTGCGGATAATGGTATACTGATAATCAAGAAAATAATTAATAGGAATGCCGCGAGCATTCGTCAGAGAGTTTAATGACAGACCTAATTGAAATCAAAAACGTGACCTTTTCCTACGGCTCCCGGAAGATCTACGATGATGTGTCCCTGACCGTGGAAAAGGGCAAAATCACGGCCTTTCTGGGCCCCAGCGGCACCGGAAAAACCACCATGCTGCGCCTTATCGGAGGCCAGCTGGCTCCCGATGCCGGAGAGATTTTCTTTGACGGCATCAATGTCCATAAGCTGGGCCGGGCAGATCTTTACGACCTCCGGAAGCGCATGAGCATGCTGTTTCAGAGCGGCGCCCTCTTCACGGACATGAACGTGTTCGACAATGTGGCCTTCCCCATCCGGGAGCATTCCAAGCTGCCTCCTGAAATTATTAATGCCATGGTGCTTATGAAGCTGGAAGCCGTGGGACTCCGCGGCGCCGCGCATCTGATGCCCCAGGAGCTTTCCGGCGGCATGGCCAGACGGGCGGCGCTGGCCCGGGCCATTGCTCTGGATCCCGAGCTTATCATGTACGATGAGCCCTTTGTGGGCCAGGATCCTATCACCATGGATGTGCTGGTGCGTCTTATAAAGAAGATGAATGATACCCTCGGACTCACTTCGGTGGTGGTAACCCACGATGTGCCTGAAATCATGGAAATCGCCGACTATCTCTATATCTTCTCCGGCGGCAAGGTTATCGGGAGCGGCACCCCGTACGAGCTCAGAAAAAGCCGGGATCCCCGCATAAAGCAGTTCATCAACGGCGAATTCGATGGCCCGGTTCCCTTTAACTACCCGACCGATACACCATATCTTGAGGCTCTTTAATTCATGATCAATTTCATTACCGGACTCGGACGCATCGGAGTAAAAAGAATCAACGCCCTCGGCCGGGCCACCGTCATGCTGTTCTATTCCATTGTGGGCAAACCCGAATTCAGCAAGAACTTTCCGGAGCTTATTCGCCAGATCTACGTGGTGGGGGTGCAGTCCATCAGCATCATCGCCATTTCCGGCCTCTTTATCGGCATGGTTCTGGGCCTCCAGGGCTTTAACGTGCTGGTCAGATTCATGGCCGAAGGCGCTCTGGGACAGCTGGTAGCCCTGTCCATTATCCGGGAGCTGGGGCCGGTGGTAGCCGCCCTGCTCTTTGCCGGACGGGCCGGCTCTGCCCTTACCGCTGAAATCGGTCTTAAAAAGGCCACGGAACAGCTGACCTCCATGGAAATGATGGCCGTGGATCCCCTGCGACGGGTTATTGCCCCGCGCTTCTGGGCCGGCGTCATCTCTCTCCCCATACTGGCCGCCATCTTTACTGTCGTAGGCATCTACGGCGGCAAGCTGGTAGGCGTGGACTGGCTGGGAGTGGATGACGGCATCTTCTGGAGCGGCATGCAGAGCAATGTGGATTTCTGGGACGACCTGGGCATGTGCTTTATTAAAAGCGTGGTGTTTGCCATTGTAGTTACCTGGATCGCCCTCTTTAACGGCTATGACCTGGTGCCTACCTCCGCCGGCATCAGCAAGGCCACTACCAATACCGTGGTACAGTCTTCGCTGGCGGTTCTCGGACTGGACTTCATTCTTACTGCTTTGATGTTTTAGGGTTACATTATGGTTAAATACAGCAAAACTGAATTCTTTGTGGGGCTTTTCATGCTCCTGGGCATCATCGCAGGCGTGGTTCTGGCTCTTAAGGTGGCCGGCCTGACGCTGTCCTACGATACCGGCGTTTACACCATTCACGGCTACTTCGACAATGTGGGCTCCCTGAAGGTGCGGGCTCCGGTGAAAATCGGCGGCGTGGTTATCGGCCGGGTCTCCGCCATCTATGTTGATAAGGAAAAGCTGGTGCCGGTAGTAAAAATGGAGATCGAGTCTCAGTACAGCGAGCTCTCCAGCGAAAGCAAGGCCTCAGTGCTCACCGCCGGACTTATCGGGGAACAGTATATCGGCATCACCCCCGGCTTCTATGACGAGGACATGGGTACCACCTATCTTAAGGACGGGGATCGCATTCAGGATACCGGATCCGCCATTGTGCTGGAGGATCTTATCGGGAAATTCCTCTACAGCGTCAAGGGTGATGACAAGAACGAAAGCTCTGAGGATAAGTGAGATTCTTCTTCCCGGATAACAGCCGTAATAAGGGCTTGAACTAACCGGGAATCCCCGCCCCCCCCAGTCGGCGCCGGCATCCGCTCCCCTCATGAGACAGCCGAACCGATGCCTGGGATGGTAAAATTACTGCCCGCCGGCTCTGTAACAGCCGGCGCTTTGTTAACTGAAAAACACCATAATCAGTAATTAGTAATTGAAATATACATAACGGATTTGACATGCATGAAAATCCGGCAGTTCAAAACGACAGGATAAGCTTTTTATGACCGCAAATACCCTTGACTCTGACAAGCATGCGCTTCTGGACTGGAAAAAATTCGCTGATACCTACACCATCAACTATGCCAAAACCCATTATGTGGTGATATCCATCAATTATGATTTTTATAAAGACGACAAAGGATACAAGGTTCCCAGCTACATAGAAGGCGTGGTGACTACCCTGAAGGGAACCACCAAATACAAATGCCGTATTGAAAACCTCCCCCGGAATACCGATTATTCTCTGGATCTGGCCCATACCATCTGCGACTGCAACAACTATTACTACAATAACTACTACAGCAAATCCGCCAAACCGACCTTTGAACTCTGCTCCCACGTTGCCGCCCTGTTCCTGGAATACGAAAAGCGCGAAGGCCCCATTCTCCTCCCCGCGGGACCGCTCCGGGAAAAGAAAATGGTCTATGACGTCATGGTGTCAGTTATCTCCCGCACCGTCGCCGTCGCTACCTATCAGGCCAAATATCACTTCATTTCCGCGGGATCTCTGAGTTGCTTTCAGAATAAATCGGAAATCGGCCTCGGTTACTTCGACATCCGCTCCTATCTGGACAACAGAAAAACCACCACCTTTGTATCCCGCTCCGTGGAGGAAATCCTCAAAAAGGCCAAGGCTATCGATGCGGAGGAATCCACCGTGGAGTACAAGAAGCATCATGGCAGCACCTACCTCTCCGTGAAGCTGGCCTTTAACTTCACCGCGGCCCACCTGTACGGCAAGACGCTTTCCCTCAAGCTGACCGAAAAGGAAGCAATCTGGCAGGACGTGCCGGACGAGCTTAACTTTCTGCCGGACAGCCATTACCAGAACAGCATTCTGAACGAAACCCAGATCATCTCCCTTCTCTGGGTCTGGGACTACCTGAACGAGCATCCGGTGGTAATCGACGAAACCGACGATAACGCCCTGAAATTCCTCCGGAACATTCACAGAAGCTACATTGACTATGAAAGCTCCCATCCGGAAAAGGAGTCTCCGGCGGAGGAAGAATCCGGCCTTACCGTATCACTGTACCCCTATCTGTCCGATTTCAGCGGATCCGCGCTGCATATCGGCGTCAAAATAAGCATCTCAGACAACCCCAGAAAATATGTGGTAAAGGATCTCAACGAACTCCTCAAGGCTTACCACAAACAGCAGGAATACCTCTTGGGCAGAACCTCCGCGGTAAAATTCGCCAAAGACAGACTGGATCCGGATTCCCTCAAACTTATGGAGCTTCTCAAAAGACGGTATCTGGCAGTGTATGAAAGCTCCCGGGATCACATGTTCTATACCGTTGTCCCCTTTCCCAAAAACAATGCGTTTTCCCTGACGGGAATGTTCCTGGACGAATTCTATGACCTGATGGAGAACTCCTTCATTTACAGCAACGACCTTATTGAAAACACCCTCAGCGTGAAGCACACCCCGCTGTCCATTCCCATAACCATTACCGAAAAGATCATTCATGACAAGGTCACCAAAATCACGGTGACCGGCAGAATCGGTTCCAACATTATTTCCAGCGGCAAACACCGCTACACCCTGACTACAGAAAATCTCTCCCGAATCGATCCGGAGGAAGAAAAGCAAATGAACCTCTTCTCGGATATCATCAGGAAGGATCACAGCTTCGAATTTTCGGTAGGCATCAGAGGACTTAACGATTTCTATCACCGGGTACTCCCGGTGCTTACCGCATCCCCCTGCTTCAGCATTACCGATAAGGCTGACAAGATCTCCGAAACCGTGCTGCCAAAGCCGGAATTCACCTTCTACATGGATCTGGAGGAAAAACGCCGCTTCAGCAATCTCACTCTTTTTGCCGATGTGTCCTACGGCGATCAGGTTTATCACCTGGGGGAAAGCAAGAAAAAGACCGGTAAGCCCGATTCCGAAATTATGGATCCGGGGTACCAGATACCGGCAGAGGATGAATTCCGGGATGCCGTATATGAAAAGAGAATCATCTCCGTACTGGACTCCATATTCAGCGAACGGCTCCTCAGCGAACAGCGCCGGCCGAATGATCCGGAGCGCTATTACTGGTACGAACAGATGGATGATGACAATCTGTTCCAGTTCCTGAACAAGAGCATCGATAAGCTCCAGTACTACGGCACCATCAAGGGGACGGAACGCTTTAACCGCCTCCGGATAACCAATGTCAAGGGAGTTCGGATCGGGGTTTCGGTAGATAACGACCTTCTGAATATCAATATCACCTCTCAGGAATTCTCCTCGGATGAACTGGCTGATGTGCTCACCAGCTACTCCCTGAAAAAGAAGTGGCACCGGCTGAAGTCCGGCATATTCGTGGATCTCACCACCAACGAAGAGATCCAGGAAATTGTGTCCATGCTGGAAAAAATCGATGTGCTACCGGCCGACATCATCCTGAAGAAAACAAAGGTTTCGCTGTTCCGGGCTCTTTATCTTGACAAGCTCATGGAGAACCATGAGGCTCTGGCCATTACCCGGGATCAGACCTTCCGCCAGCTTATCAAGAACTTTAATTCCGTGAAGGATTCCGAGTACGATCCCCCGGAATCGCTGCAGCATATCATGCGGGAATACCAGATCTACGGCTTCAAGTGGCTGAGCACAGTAAAGCACTGCGGCTTTGGCGGCATCCTCGCTGATGACATGGGTCTCGGGAAAACCCTGCAGATGATCTCGGTGCTCCTGGCCGACAAGGAGGAACGGGAAAAACTGAAAAAAGAGCAGGCTCAGGAAGCATCAGGAAACGGGCTCACTAACCCCGCCGAGGTTCCCGCTCCCGAAAGCGTTGTTATCGACACGGTATCCGAGACCATTTCCGCGACTGTTTCCGAAACCGCGCCGTCTTCAGAAACAGCCCCTGCGGAGCCGGCAGTCCCGGAAAACGCGGTTCCCGGCAATCCCTCTTCTGACAATTCTGTTCCGGACAGTGCCGCTCCGCAGACTGCCGCCGCAGCAATCAATGCCGCTGCGGAAAACGCCGCTTCCACCGTGGGAGTCAGAAAAGGCAACACCCTGGTAGTTTCTCCGGCCTCTCTGGTCTACAACTGGGTGGAGGAAATCCGGCGTTTTGCGCCTGAACTTATCACCATCCCCCTGACCGCCTCCGCGGCTCTCAGAAAGGAGGCTCTCAGGGCTTCGGAAAAAACCGATGTGTACGTTATCTCCTATGACCTGCTGAGCAAGGATATCCCCCTCATCAGAGAAATCACCTTTAACAATATGATTATCGACGAAGCGCAGTACATTAAAAACCCGAAATCCGGCTATGCCCGCTCCGTCAAGGCGGTTCCCGCCAGAAACCGCTTCGCCCTCACCGGCACTCCCATTGAGAACCGGCTCTCCGAGCTCTGGAGCATCTTCGACTTCGTGATGCCGGGCTTCCTGTACACCTATGCCAAGTTCTCGGGACAGTTTGAAGTCCCCATTACCAAATGCCAGGATCCGGAGGCGATGGAAAAGCTCAAGGCCATGACCTCCCCCTTTATTCTGCGCCGCAAAAAGACCGATGTCCTTAAGAACCTCCCCGGCAAAATGGAGGAGGTCTTCTATACCAGGATCAGCGGCGAGCAGCAGAAGGTGTACGATGCTCAGGTTATGAAGATGAAGAAGGTTATCAGCATTTCCTCCGGCAGCACCAAGGGCGAGGACAAGATCCGCATTATCGCCGAGCTCATGCGGCTCCGGCAGATCTGCTGCGATCCTTCTCTGGTGTTCAGCAACTACGCCGGGGAAAGCGCCAAGCGGGAAGCCTGTCTGGATCTTATTGATAGCGCCGTTGATGGCGGACACCGCATTCTGTTATTCTCCCAGTTTACTTCCATGCTGGAGCTCCTGAAGAGGGATCTGGACTCCAGAGGCATTGAATACTACGAGATCACCGGCTCCACCACCAAGGAAAAGAGGCTGGATCTGGTGCATGATTTCAATGCGGGAGAAACTCCCGTCTTCCTGATTTCCCTGAAAGCCGGCGGCACCGGACTCAACCTTACCGGAGCGGATACGGTCATCCACTACGACCCGTGGTGGAACCTTGCGGCCATGAATCAGGCCACAGACCGGGCGCACCGCATCGGCCAGTCCAAGATAGTTACGGTGTACAAGCTGATTATGAAGGACACCATTGAAGAAAAGATTCTGAAGCTCCAGGAAACCAAAAGGGATCTGGCGGAATCAATTCTGGAAGGAAACACCACCTCCCTGATGAGCCTGTCTGCGGAAGAGCTGATGGATCTGCTGTCATAACACGGTGAAGAGCACGGCGGCCGGCTATATTGGAGCAGACATTTAATACGGCGGGGGTTAATACGGCGTATGGCGCATAGCTCTCGGAGAAACAGAAGGCTTGCGGAAGTGTCAGAGAAAGAAGCTTAAGAGGGTTAACGGCTTAAGCGGCTTAAAAAGGACGGATTTTCAAAAAAAATCACAATTTGTAAAACAAAAACGGAAAAACCCTGTCAAAATATACACTGTCTTGCAATGAAACGCTCAAAAGACAGCCAAGCGCTCGCAAAACCGGGCTCACAACAATCGGGAAAGTAAAAATGACATTTGATTTATTAAAGAAGCTGGCTCTGGGATTCATGGTTGCAACCGCCGCCGTTATTGCGGTTCCGGCTGCTCCGGCATACGCTGCCGAGGCTCAGCAGGTGGACGCCACCAATCCCTACACCATGATGAAGGTACTGGCAGACAATGTATTCCAGGATCTCCGGAACACCACTCCTCCCATGACCACTGAAAAGGCCCGGGCCATTATTACCAAGGATCTGCTGCCCTACATCGACAACAAGTATTCTTCCTTCAAGGTAATCGGCACCAACCTCAAGAATACCACCAAGGAAGAGAGAGAAGCCTTCACTGTTTCCTTTACCAATTACATTATCGCCACCTATGCCGATGCTCTGAAGAAGTACACCAATCAGACCATCAAGGTGCAGGATCCGGAGCCCATCACTGACAAGATCACCTCCGTCAAGGTTACCATCTCCGCTCCCGGAGCTGAGGATGTGGAGGTTATTTTCAAGATGCGCCTGAATCCCAAGACCGGCACCTGGAAGGCCTATGACATGGTGGCTGAAGGCATCTCCCTCCTGAGCGCCAAGCAGTCTGAGCTTTCGGGCATGATCCGGGACAAGGGGATCACCGAGGTTTGCAGGATCCTGGACAAGCACGTTGCCGATACCATGAAAAACTAACAGGAAGATCGCTATGGAAAAGCTTTCCGGAAAACTGGATCAAAGGAGTGTGGAAAAGCTCTGGGAACGCAAGGATGCCATTTTCAGCAGCGACGGAGCTGACCTCACTGAGGTCACAAGCGTCGATT
>NZ_JBGVBR010000212.1:0-8607 GCF_045225735.1 Succinimonas sp.
ACCGGCCCCGGGGAGAGAATCACATGACCAGTCAGAGCAAATATATCTTCATGCTGCTTACCTTTCTCACGGGATGCGCCCCGGGAACCTATCTCCCGCTTCTCAGTCTTTTTCTGACGGAAAGGCTTCATGCCGCTCCCTTTGAGGTGGGGCTCTATTTTACGGCTCAGGCGGTTCTGGGGATTGTGATTTCCCAGCTCCTGGCCCGGTTTTCCGACGGGCGGCTCTCCCGGGTGCGGCTGGTGCAGACCGGGGCGTTTTTCGGGCTTCTGGCCGCTCTCGCGCTGGTTTTTGTCCGGGATTACTGGATTCTGCTCTGCACGGCTCCCGTATGCATGAGCGTGTCCTTTGTCTGCACCCCGCAGATCTTCGCCGCCGGAAGAGAGTACGGCATAAGCCGCTACGGGGACGCGGTAATGTTTACCTCGGTGATGCGGACATTCTTTTCTCTGGCCTGGGTGGTGGCTCCGGTGCTCTCCTACTGGCTGGCCACGTCCTTCGGGTATGAATATGTCTTTGCCGGAACCGCAGGTATCTTTCTCACCACCATCACCATGGCGGGACTCTTTCTTCCTGACACCAAGGACGAGGCCCTGAAAAACGGCGCCGCGGCGGGCGTCTCCGTTTTTAACCGGGATACCCTGATTCTGTTTCTGTCAGTCACCGCCATGTGGCTGACCAACAATCTCTACATTATCAGCATGCCGGTATACGTGAAGAACGAGCTCATGCTGAATCCCTATCTCCCGTCCTATATGATGGCCGTTGCTGCTTTTCTGGAGATCCCGGTGATGCTGATTTCCGGCCGGGTGGCCCGGAGCTTCGGCATTAAAAGGCTCATGTATCTTTCCGGACTGGCCGGCACTCTCTTTTACGGCTCTCTTCTGGCGCTCCCCTCTGATTCGGAGCTCGGCTTTATTCTGGCGCAGGTTTTCAATGCCGTGTACATCGGCATCCTGGCGGGCATGGGGATGATCTATTTTCAGGAGCTTCTGCCCCGGGTGCCCGGACAGGCCACCACGCTTTTCAACAACTGCGCCGCCACGGGAGCGATTCTGGCGGGGCCGGCGCTGTCAGTCGCGGCGGGAATTACCGGCCACTACGGTTCCGCCTTCGGCATTCTGATGTTCCTGACGGCGCTGGCCGCCATCCTGCTCGTCTTTGTGCGGGATCCCTCCCGTCCTGAGATTCTGCCGGAGAAGAATCCGGCAGAAGCAGAAAAAGCTGGCAAAAAAGTGTAACCTCTGTCACCTTCTTCCGTTATCCCGGCAGTTAACTGAAGCGCCTTATGAAAGACGCAAAACCCCCAGAGAACAGAAAAAGGATAACAGAAGATGAACATGCTGATGACCGCTGAAAAAACTCCCGCCATGGATCCCGAAATTCAGGAAATGCTTTTTGCCGCCAATGACAGAAGCATCCGCGACATGATAGAAAGAGATAACGGTCTCCTAACCTTCGGTCAGCAGGATGAACGCTTTGAAAGAACCCGGAAATGGCTGGAAAGAAACAAGATTTCCTATGTGAATCTGGGCTCCCGCATCCTCTATAACACCTGGGTGCAGGCTCTGGAGGTAAAGCTCCCGCTGCCGGCTGCCGCCTGATGAAATGAACATGTAAAACCTGAAATATGCCCGGATCCGGATCTTCCTCAGGGGAGGATCCGGATTCCTTTATCCGGGGCAGGACTCCGGATTTACTCTTAGGAGCCATGCCCTCCGGCCGGTTCCCCCAATTCTCATTCCTTATTCCCGAAATCCCTGTTCCTTAGTTCCCCGCGCCGGAAAAACCAAAAAACCGGCAAAAAAGTGTAACCTCGGTCACCTTCTTCCGTTATCCCGGCAGTTAACAAGAGCGCGTAACAAAACGCATCACAAAACCGCAGGAGAAAAGAAGATGAACATGCTGATGACCGCTGAAAGAACCCCCGCCATGAATCCCGAAATTCAGGAAATGCTTTTTGCCGCCAACGACAAAAGCTTTCGGGAGATGATAGAAAGAGATAACGGCCTTGTAACCTTCGGGCAGCAGGATGAACGCTTTCAGAAGATGCAGAGATGGCTGGAAAGAAATCACATTTCCTATGTGAATCTGGGCTCCCGGATGCTCTATAACACCTGGGTGCAGGCCCTGGAGGTAAAGCTCCCGCTGCCGGCTGCCGCCTGATAAGAAGAAAAAGGACAGCAAACATTTCGGGATCCGGGTCTTTCCGCAGGGAATGGCCCGGATTTCTTTTCCGGAGCCCGGAAATCAGTCCGCGATCCCGTAATTATAAGACTGAGCCTCCCGGAAAAGAGGCGAAAGCTTATCCGTAAAGGCCTGACTCAGTCAGCGAAGGGAGGAGCGCGCGGGGAAATACCGGTTTTTACCCGGTGTTCGCAAAATTTGTCCTTGACTTTTTCGCATTCATTTATGTAATTTAGCACACTGAAAATTTTTCACTAACCGCCCCCTGTTAACTTTTATGAATACCTTGTTAGAACTGTTTGTGTTTTCAGCCAAATTCATTATCGGGTTTGGCGTGCTGTTCGTGTTTGCCGCGCTCCTGATCCTGCTTATCTTCAAGCTGTCCAAGTCGGTTTCTCATTTAAAGCTTTCCGATTTCGACAAGGAAGACGGCAAGCTGACGCTTTCTCTGGTGAATATCACTGAAAAGTACAAGGAGCGGAACGAGCAGTTCAGCAGCTTTGTCATGTCGGCATTCGAGGATGACAGCGAGCTTTCCGAGAAGCTTTCCAAAAAGGCCCGGCAGTATTCCCCGGACGAAGACAAGCCCTCCGTGAAGGAAAGATACGATAAGATTGTGAAGGAAATCGAGGATAGCGTGGATGCGGAGCTGAAGGCTGAGGAAGGCGCTGATAAACCGGCCGCCGGAACAGTCCCTGACAAAACTGCCTCTGATGCGGCAGCTCCTGACGCTTCCCTGGCCTCCGGGGATCCTGAGCCGGACAAGTCTCAGTCCTCAGGGATTCAGGTCTCCCGCGCTCAGGACAGCGGCAATGATGCCAAAGACGCCGGCGAGAGCAGCAGAAAAAAGACTCTTATGGCGGAAAAGCTGCAGGATGCCGCCGCCTTTCACAAGAAATGCCTCTATGTGGTGGATTTCAATGGTTCTCTTGATGCCTCCGAGGTCAAAACCCTCCGGGAGGCCATTAATTTAATTCTCGCCACCGCCGAAAGCAGCGATGAGGTTCTTATCAGACTGGAATCCCCCGGCGGCACGGTGAACGGCTACGGTCTCTGCGCCTCCGAGCTGGAGCGTCTTAAGGCCAAGAAGATTCATCTTACGGTGGCGGTGGATGAGATAGCCGCCTCCGGCGGCTATCTCATGGGCAGCGTTGCCGACAAAATCATCGCCGCCCCCTTTGCTTACATCGGTTCCATCGGCGTGGTGGTGGAATTCCCCAACTTCAACAAGGTGCTCAAAAAGTACGATGTGGAATACGAGCAGCTTACCGTGGGCGAATACAAGCGCACCATCAGCACCTGGGGCGAGAATACCGATGAGGCCCGGGAGCATGTGAAGGAGCAGATGACCATGATTCAGAAGGCCTTCAAGCAGCATGTCAAAAAACACCGTCCCAATATTGACATTGATAAAATTGCCAACGGCGATCACTGGCTGGCTCAGGATGCTCTGGCTCTGGGACTGGTGGACGAGATAAAAACCTCCGATGAATATATTATGGATAAGCTGGCGGAGATGGATGTGGTGGTGAAGGTGGCCTTCCTGGAGAAGAAGCCCCGCACCCTGAAGGATCTCATCGGCGGCGGCCTTCTTTTTCGGATGCTGCGGAGACTGGTCTCCGGCAGGCTGAATCAGCTATTAATAAAGGATAATTCCAACTGAGGCTTATAGATATGGGAAAGTCATTAGTTATTGTAGAGTCTCCGGGAAAGGTTCATACCATTAATGCCATTCTGGGATCAAAGTACATCGTTAAATCCAGTATCGGGCATGTGAGAGATCTTCCGGCGGCAGGCACCGGCGCCCGGGGCAGAACCGCCGGTCTCAGCAAGGATCAGAAGCTGTTTCAGCGGATGGGCATCGATCCCGAACACGGCTGGATTCCCACCTATGAAATCCTGCCGGGAAAGGAGGATGTGGTCAATGACCTGAAAAAGGCCGCCGCCAAGGCAGATTATGTCTATCTGGCAACCGATCTTGACCGGGAAGGAGAGGCTATCGCCTGGCATCTCAAGGAGGTGCTGGAGCTTCCCGATGACAAGGCCCGCCGGGTGGTCTTTAACGAAATCACCAAAAAGGCCATTCTGGAATCCTTTGAGCATCCCGGCAATCTGGACATGTCCATGGTGAATGCCCAGCAGACCCGGAGATTCCTGGACAGAGTGGTGGGCTTCATGGTTTCCCCGCTCCTGTGGGAAAAGGTGGGACGCGGGCTTTCCGCCGGCAGAGTGCAGTCCGTGGCCGTGCGCCTTATCGTGGAAAAGGAAAAGAAAATCAAGGCCTTTGTGCCGGAGGAATACTGGAAGGTAACCGCCTCTCTGTCCTCCGCGGCCGGGGATGTGGTCTGCGATGTCAGAAGCTTTCAGGGGAAGGAATTCCGTCCCGTTTCCGAAAGCGAGACCAAGGAACACCTTGAGAGACTCAAGGCTGCCGATCCTGTGGTTTCGGATGTGATTTCCAAAAGCGGGAAGGTGGCCCCGCCGCCGCCGTTTACCACGGCCTCCCTGCAGCAGAACGCCTCCTCCCGGCTGGGCTTCAGCGTGAAGAAGACCATGCGCCTGGCTCAGGATCTCTACGAGGCCGGCATGATCACCTATATGCGTACCGACTCCGCGCGCTTGTCCGAGGATGCTCTCACCGCCATCCGCAGCCATATTCAGGGAACCTACGGCAAGGACTACATGCTGGCTTCTCCCCGGATGTTTGCCGCCGGAGACAAGGCTCAGGACGCTCACGAGGCCATTCGTCCCACGGATATCGCCCGAGAGGATCCCGCCGGAGTGGATGCCGATGCCCGCAGACTGTACGAGCTTATCCGGACCCGGACTCTGGCCTGTCAGATGCCGGATGCCGAGGTGGTGTCCAGCGAGCTGGAGATCGCCGCCGGAGAATACGTGCTTTCCCTTAAGGGCAAGACGGTGAAGTTCGATGGCTGGATGAAGGTAGCCGGCTACAGCCGCGATGTCCTGATTCCGAACCTGAAGAAGGGGGATGCCTTAACTCTTCAGGAGCTTACTCCGGCCCAGCATTTTACCCGTCCCGAGCCCCGCTACACCGAAGCCACCCTGGTAAAGGAGCTGGAAAAGAGAGGCATCGGCCGGCCCTCCACCTATGCCACCATTATTTCCACCATTCAGGATCGCGGCTATGTGAAGCTGGAGCAGCGCCGCTTCTTTGCCGAGAAGATGGGCGAGATTGTGACCTACCGTCTGGGCAAGAGCTTCCCGGATCTTATTGACTATGATTTCACCAGCGGCATGGAGCGGAATCTGGACGACATCGCCGAAAGCCGCCTGGACTGGATCAAGTGTCTGGATGACTTCTACCGGGGCTTCCATCAGGAGCTGGACAAGGCCCGGGAGCCGGCAGAGGACGGCGGCATGGAGAACAATATCTCCGTGGAGACCAGCGTTATGTGTCCCGACTGCGGAAAGCCCATGCTGATTAAGAACGCCGCCACCGGCGTGTTCCTGGCCTGCTCCAGCTACAGCGGCAAAACCGGCCGGAAGAAGGATGAATCCTGCCGGAAGACCATGAACCTGGTGCCGGAAAACCAGCTCCCCATGTTTTCAGACGAGGAATCCGAGAGCCGTTTCCTGCGCACCAAGAAGCGCTGTCCGATATGTCAGGCGGTAATGGATTCCTACATCATTGACGAAAAGCGCAAGATTCATATCTGCTCCAACAATCCCAACTGCGCGGGGTACCTCCTGGAAACCGGCGAGTTCAAGCTGAAGGGACATGACGGCCCGGAGATCCAGTGCGAGCGCTGCGGATCCAAGATGGAGCTCAGAACCGGCCGTTTCGGGAGCTACATGGCCTGCACCAATGCCGAATGCGGCAATACCCGCAAGATCCTGAAGAGCGGCGAAATCGCGCCTCCCAAGGAAAGGCCGGTGGACATGCCGGATCTTATCTGCTCCGACGGCAAGTCCCATTTTGTGCTCCGGGACGGCGCTGCGGGGATTTTCCTGGCCTCCAGCGCCTTCCCCAAGGTGCGGGAGACCCGGCCGCCTCTGGTAGCCGAGCTCCGGAAGTACCGGGAGCTCCTCCCGGAGAAGTTCCTCTATCTGGCTGACGCGCCGGAAACCGATCCCGACGGGAACATGGTTACCGTGCGTTTCTCCCGGAAGCTGAAGATGCAGTACGTGCATGGCGAAACTCCGGAAGGAAAACCCACTGGTTTTGTAGCCTGGTACCGCGACGGCAAATGGGAGGCCGAGACCCCCGCCCGGAAGTCCGCGGCAAAGAAGACCGCTGCCGGAAAGGCCGGCAAGGACGGAGACAAAGCCGCTCCGAAGAAAACGGCGGCCAAAAAGTCCCGGAAAACCGCAGCCGATGCCGGCTGATCTCCGGCGCAGGATTATCTGATAACCCCCCGGAGAGAGCTCCGGCGGGATCATAATAAGGAATGCAGTAAAGGTTATGTCCCGTCAGCAGATTGATTTGCCGCCGCATGTGTACACGAGGCAGAATCTGGCGGAGAGCGGTATCCGCTTTCCGCCGCCGGTGCTGGACACGGCGGCCCGGAACGGTCCCTCCCTGACCGCCAGAATCACCGCCGTGCTGGCGGTGCTGGCTCTGGGAGCCTCCTGTTATACGGGGTTTTCGGAAGGAGCGGTAACGGTGATTCGGATAGCGGGCTTTCTGCTGTGTCTGGATGCGGCCTTCCGCTTTGTCCGCTGGGTCAGGCTGATCCGGATCCGGCAGCGGCTTCTGGCCGGAAGCCGCGGGGTGCCGGTGGAGCCGCTGGCTCTGGTGCTCAAGGGAAACCCGGAGGAGGTTCCGGCGCAGCTTTCCAAGGTGCGGAGCATTATTGCCGGCAGTGTGCCCCAGGTGGCGGTGGTTTACAAGGAGACCGGCACCAAAAAGCCCCAGTTCTACATTACTCCCTATCGCCGCAGCAAGGACTTTCAGATGCCCTCCGGCACGGCCATGCTGTACCGGCATCATTCCCGGGAGCATTACTATGTGCTGGAGGATGATTTTGATTTTATCAGGAACCGTTCCCGGGAACAGCTGTTTTCCGGAACCGTGTCCTCGGCGGAGTGCTGAGTTTTAGCTCTCCTGAGGAAAGGGAATAAGAGCCGGGGATAAGAGGCAGGGCAGAAGAGAGCTTTGCAGGAGAGGGCTTTTTGAGGATGTTCCCATAAAGGGCTGTTGGTGTTTGGGTTTTCTTGTTTGCAATTGGTTGTTTTTTGAACAAAAGTTGCTCATTGTTCACAAAATGGCGCTTATCAGTGTGCTAAAATCACCTTGTTTTGGGATTTGATTTGAGGTAAGCGCGGAAATGTTGATTGTGCTAAGCGACTTCAGAATTGCAAAGGATGTTCATACGGCAACGCTGATTTTCAAGAACCTGATGCTGGACGGCAAGCTTTCGGACGGCACGGAAAGGAGCGGCGTAAGCTCTGGCTGGATGGCGTTCCGGAACACCTATTTTACGGTTACTCAGGACTATCTCAGGAAGGCCCGTCCGGCTAACAGCGATTTCTTTGACATTACCGGGAATTCAGAGGACTGACGGGAAGGTCATTGCTTTAAGAGCGGCGGTTTTAAGAAGGGCGGAGCCTGCAGAAAAGCTGGGCGCTCTGCTTTTCAGGAAGAGATTTTCAGAAAGAAAGGGATGCGGAAACGGATCCTTTTCTTTTTTTGCTGCCTGTCTGTTTTGAAGCTCAGGAAAGAGGAATCATCATATGTCTGCCAGGATCGCCAAAAACACCATTCTCTTCGGACCTCCGGGTACCGGAAAGACCTACCACACCGTTATCTATGCCGTGGCGATTATCGAAAACAAAACGGCAGCCGAGGTTGTTTGCGAAGCGGAAGAGTCAGGTTACGCTGCCGTAAAGAAGCGTTTTGATGACTATAAGGACAAAGGAAGAATTGCCTTTGTCACCTTTCATCAGTCCTATGGCTACGAGGATTTTATCGAAGGAATCAGACCGGTGCTGCGCCGCGAGGAGCTTAATGACGGCACGGATGATACCGTAAGCGAAATTTCCTACCAAATTCACGACGGCATCTTTAAGCAGTTCTGCGACAATGCCAGATTAGCCCAGGACAGCGCTCAGGGCGATAATTACGGCTTAAATCAGAATCCTGCGGTCTGGAAGGTTTCTCTGGAAGGAACCGGGGACAATGAAACCAGAAGAGAATGTCTGGAGAAAGGGCACATCAGAATCGGCTGGGATAACTACGGCCCACTGATAAACGAGGCTACCGTGTTCGATCGCAGCAAAGGCGGCGAAGGCGGAAAGCAGATCCTGGATGCCTTCATCAACAAAATGCGGATCGGCGATCTCGTGCTGTCCTGCTACAGCGCCGCCGAAACTGATGCCATAGGCGTAATCACCGGCGATTATGAATGGAGCGATGATTATCAGAATTTCAAGCGGGTGCGGAAGGTGAAATGGCTG
>NZ_JBGVBR010000213.1:0-10688 GCF_045225735.1 Succinimonas sp.
CAGATAGAGGAAGCCGTTATGTTTGTGCTGAGAAACATCAGACTCGGGGCTGAAATTAGAGGCATTCGCCGAGTAGAGTCATACGAACTCCCGGAGGATGCCATAAGGGAAATGATAATAAATGCTCATTGTCATCGTAACTATAACGAACCGTCCTCTGTTCAGGTAGCAGTGTACGATGATCGCCTGGAGGTTACTTCCCCCGGAGGATTATATAAAGGCTTAACCCTTGACAAAGCGATTGAGGGGCATTCAACATTACGAAACCGTATTATTGCAAACGTTTTTTGTCAGATGGGCCTTATCGAATCATGGGGAACCGGCCTTCGCAGAATAAAGTCGGCTGCCGAAGATTTTAAGCTTCCTCCTCCCAGGTTTATCGATTCGTCTATCGCTTTTCGGGTGAATCTTTTCCGAAAGACTGCACTGGATGCAGATCAAACTAGCGGAAAAACTTCGGAGGAACTTCGGAATAACTTCGGAGAAACTTCCGAAGTATCACCGCAAGATCACCGCAATTCTGAGGATTCGCCGCAAGATCACCACAATATTACCGAAGTATCGCCGCAAGATCACCGCAATTCTGAGAATTCACCGCAAGATCACCGCAATATTACCGAAGTATCGCCGCAAGATCACCGCAATGCCGAAACATCTGCGCAAGTTCATAATAAATTTAAAGAGAGGATTAAACTACCTTCTAGGCAATTTAAAATTATTTCAATAATCAAGTCTGATACTTTTGTTACACTAAAGGCCGTATCAGAACAGTTAGGCATACCTCAAAGAACTATTGAATATAATATTAAACAGTTAAGAGAACTTGGAATTTTAAATAGAAAGGGAGGAGCAAGAAAAGGGTATTGGGAAGTCAAAGATTTAGAGATCGATTTTGGATACTGAAAAAATAATACATGATTTAAACCGACGTTTTCAGCCGTTTTGCCGGCCATTGCCTGAGCTGTTCATGTGTTATGGCAATAATGGGTGGCAGTGAAGGCGTCAATCAGGCAATGATGACAGGACATCCCGGGCTGTCTTGTCAGGGGAAATCAGAATCGCATTGTTTCGCAAGGCCTTCCGGCTTAACTGCGTACCGGGACGACAAAAGGGCGGGCAAATACGACAGAACAGGGGAGAACACAGGATAAAATGAGCATGTATCTCAATCCCGGCAATGATGGCTTTAAGGAAATTCTTAACAGTTCCTGCTACATTGACAAGACCGGCATCATATCTCTGATTAATGGCAGCATTAATACTTTGGACAAGCTGATCTGCGTATCCCGTCCCCGGCGTTTCGGAAAATCCATCGCCGCTAAAACAATCTCTGCCTACTATGATTGTTCCTGCGATTCCAAAGCTCTGTTTGACGGTAAGGAAATCAGCAAATCGCCTTCGTACGAAACACATCTCAACAAATACAATGTCATTTCTCTTGACATGACAAACATCATTGGTAACACAAAACCCAGTAATATGATTTCCTTTATCACGGAAAATATTACACAGGAGCTGCTTGCGGTATATCCAACTGCAATAAGGGGAACTTCATTTGACGGTACTCTCTTAAACGCCTTAGAAGCCGGAAGTCCTAAATTCATTATGATAATAGATGAATGGGATGCCCCAATTCGGGAAACTCCTGAAATAGCAAAGGATTATCTTACCTTTTTGAGGACACTGTTCAAGGGTAGTACTACCGCGTCAAAAATCTTTGCCGCGGCTTACATGACGGGCATTCTTCCCATTAAAAAGGGCAAATCGGAGTCCGCTCTTTCCGACTTCATCGAATACACGATTATCGACACTGATTCCTATGCGCCTTATACAGGTTTTACCGAAGCTGAAGTGCAAACGCTTTGTCTGGAACACGGCCTGGATTTCAGCGAAGCAAAAAAATGGTACGACGGCTATTCGCTGAACGGCCTCTCAGTATACAATCCTTATTCTGTCATGAGGGCTTTTAAAAGAAGAAAATTCGCATCTTACTGGAAACAGACTTCTGCTGCCGAAAACCTTATAACCTACATCAGCATGGATTTTGAAAGCTTGCAGTCGGATATTCTGCGGCTCATTGCGGGTGAGCATCTCCCAGTGGATGTATCAGTGTTTCAGAATGACATCAGAGTCATTACTTCCCGAGACGACGTAATGACTCTTCTTATCCATCTGGGGTATCTGACTTATGACAGCAGCGCCGGAACAGCGTATATCCCAAATGAAGAATTAAAAAACGAATTTGAGACCCTTCTCAGACATCCTCGGCATCCAAAGCTTCAGAAGCTGGTTACCGCTTCCGAAAAGCTTCTTCAGGACACCCTTGACGGCAACGAAAAGGCCGTGGCCGCGGCCATTGACAGCATCAGAGGTACCAACTATGCGCCAGCCTTTTATAATAATGAACAGGCGCTCCGCTATGTAATTAAATTTGCTTACATTGTTTGCGCGGATCATTATATGAGGATTGAAGAACTTCCATCCGGAAAAGGACTTGCAGATGTGGTATATATTCCCGGAGGAGCATACCCTTACCTTAAAGCTCTGGTAATAGAGCTTAAATGGAACAAAACTTCCGGGGGTGCTCTGGAGCAAATCAAAAACCGCAATTATCCGGCTGTTCTTGAAAATTACTCCGGAGACATATTGCTTGCCGGCATCAATTATGATGAAAAAACAAAAAAGCATGATTGCCGAATTGAGGTAATAACCAAGCAGTAAGACCATGGTGATTTTCAGCATCTTTCGATCCGTCATCATTTGGTGTTTATTCAGATGCTCCGAAAAAACTGCTTTGTAGACATTCCTTCACGCATTTAGGTTGCTCCCACTGGGAATACTCTTGCCTCCGGTACCGGATCTGGAATCGTTCGTTTTTCATGATCGTCATGTTTCCTGCCGGTAACCGCAGGCCTTAAATGCGGCCTTCCTCCGGCCTCATAAATTTCCCTCCGAACATGAAAAGCTGTTACAATGGGGCAGTTTTTGCAGCATGCATCCCCTGTTTTAGGAAAAGATAATGGAAATTAAAACTACCGAAGAAATCGTAAGCTATGGTCTGGGGGTTCAGGTAGCCTCCCGGCTCAGCTTTTTCCCGGGCTTCAGCTTTGAGGCTCTTCTGGAAGGCATCAAGGACGGCGCTCAGGGCTCTCTCAGACTTGATGATGCGGTAATATCCGCCGCCTTCAAGGCCATTAACGAAAAGCTCAAAAAGGAGCAGGAGGAGCTTGCCAAAGCTTCTCAGGCTGCCAGCGAGAAGTACCTTAAGGAAAATGCTCAGAAGGAAGGCGTTACCGTAACCCCATCCGGACTCCAGTATGAGGTGCTTAAGGAAGGCTCCGGCAAGATCCCCACCCGCGATGACAAGGTAAAGGTGCATTATCATGGCACCTTCACCGACGGCCGGGTGTTTGATTCCTCCGTGGAACGCGGCGAACCTGCCGTATTCGGCGTCACTCAGGTGATCAAGGGCTGGACCGAGGCTCTGCAGCTTATGAAGACCGGCTCCAAATACCGCCTCACCATCCCCTCTGATCTGGCCTACGGGGACAGCGGCGCCGGCACCATTCCGCCCAAGGCCGCTCTGATTTTTGATGTGGAACTTCTTGAAATTCTCTGATTTGTTAAGGAAATACAGACATGGCTATTAAAATTGCTGTGGCCGGCGTTAACGGACGCATGGGACGCTGCCTGGTTCAGGCTATCAGCGCTCCGGATTCCGGCTGCGTTCTTTCCGCTGCCACCGAGGCACCCGATTCCTCCGTGATCGGAGCAGATGCCGGGGAAATCGCCGGCGTGGGCAAAAACGGCGTTACCATTGCTTCATCTCTTGCTGAAGCAGGGGACTTTGACATTCTTATCGAATTCACCCGTCCGGCTCCTTCTTTAAGCGACCTCGCCTTCTGCGCCGCCCGGAACAAGGCCGTGGTGCTGGGCACTACCGGGTTTTCCGACGAAGAGAAGAAGGTGATTTCCGAAACCGCCAAGACCGTTCCGGTGGTATTTGCCTCCAACTTCAGCGTCGGGGTGAATCTGGTATTCAAGCTTTTGGATATGGCCACCCGGGTCATGGGCAATACCGCTGACATTGAAATCATCGAAGCCCACCACCGCCATAAGGTTGACGCTCCCTCCGGCACTGCTCTCAGCATGGGGGAGGCCGTGGCTCACGCTCTGGGAAGGAACCTCAGCGATATCTCCGTGCGGGGCCGGGACGGCATCACCGGGGAAAGACCTCACGGGGTCATCGGCTTCTCCGCTATCCGGGGCGGCGACATTGTGGGAGATCATACCGTTCTCTTTGCCCAGGACGGCGAAAGGGTGGAGATCACTCATAAGGCCTCCAGCAGAATGACCTTTGCCAACGGCGCGGTCAGAGCTGCCGCATGGCTCTCCGGCAAGGCTCCCGCTCTTTATGACATGCAGGACGTGCTGAATCTCCGCTGATATGCGGCTGTCTCTCAGAGATCCCCGGACTCCGGGGATTTTTTATTTGTCCCGAAAACGGACGCAGGATGTTTTCAAGGAAGGGATTTTATCCCTGTGGCAATCATCTCCTCCGGAGTGATATAATTTAGCCATCCTTTGATTTTTTTGTATATTTCTGTGACACAGACCCGAAAAACAGTTATGACCAACACCGGCAAAAATGGCGTTTCCCTGAGAAACCTGAACTTCTGTCTCATCCTGGCAGCCTCGGCAGTTTCTGCTCTCATGATCTATTCGACGTTTTCATTGTCATCGTCGTTTACCGCGCTGTCCGAAGCCGTAACCAAGCATCACAGCCTCGAAAATGACGCCGCCAGCCTCATAAATGCCTCGGATTATCTTACGGAAAACGCCCAGCGCTATGTCATTTCCGGTAACCGCCGTTATCTGGAAAACTACCTTACCGAAGCCAATGTTACCCGCCGAAGGGAAAATGCGGTGGATCACATGGCGGAAATCACCGAAGCCTCCAAGGCTCTCATGAAGCTCAGAGAAGCCATGGGGATTTCTAAAAAGCTGATGTATCAGGAATACTACGCCATGCTGCTGGTGCTGAGCACCAAGCCCGGCGAGCCCGTGCCCGACAGCCTGAGTTCCATTACTGTCAGAGCTGAGGATCAGGCGCTTTCCGTTCCCGAAAAGCTCCGTCTGGCCCAGTCCTACGTTTTCAGCGAGAACTACTATCACCAGAAGGAACAGATCAGAAACAGCATGTCAGAAAGCCTTGCCGAAATCCACCTCATCACTGACCGGGCGGAAAAGGCCTCCGCGGACAGCCATTTCTCGGAGATCTCCCGGGAGCGCTGGGTAATCTCCATTCAGGTGCTGGCCATTATGGGCATGATCCTCCTGACTTCCTATCTCGGCATCACTCCGGTATTGCGGGCCGCCGAGAAGATCAAATCCGACAGTCCCCTGCAGGAGTCGGGCAGCAACGAGTTCCGCTTCCTGGCCCGCGCCTATAACCAGATGTTCCGCAAGAACAACCACCGACTGGCCCGGCTGAATTACAAGGCCTCCATGGATGAGCTTACCGGACTTTACAACCGCTCTGCCTGCGAGCTTATTCTGTCCGCCATGGATATTAAATCCTCCTGGCTCCTGCTGGTAACCGCGGACTCTCCGGAAAGCGAAGAGATCCCCGCTCAGGATAGCAGCGGAGAGGATGATGCCACTGCCGCCGCCCTTAAGAAAATCGCCCGGGCTCTCACCCAGGCCTTCAGAACCGATGACTATATCTGCCGCATCGGATCCCGGGATTTTCTGGTGTTTATGTTCAATGCCGACAAATCCAAGGAGCTCATGGTTAACAAGAAGGCCGAGCTGATCCGGAGTCAGCTCGCAGATACTGAGGACGGCACACCGGAAGTCCCGGTAACCATAAGCTCTGTCCATGGCTCCGCTATTCCCGATGCCTCCGCGCTTATGGAACCGGTGTCCCGGGATCCCAACGCACCCCGGCGGTTCTCCCGGGCCGGCAGGGCGTTTTTTCATAAGATCGCCTGACGGATCCCGGCGGCTTTACGGCGGATTGCTATCTCTTTACCCTTCCTGAAAAGCGATTCCGGACGTCACGGATCTGGAAGGGCTTCCTTTTACAACCGCCGGAATTTGTTTTAAAATCCCCCTGAATTTTCCGCTTCCGGGATTTCCTCCGGCCCGTCCTGAGAGATGCGGCCCTGTATTCCGGAGCGCTCAGTGATATGAGAAGCGAGCCATGTTGAGTACCTCCCTCCTGATTGTTATTGCCGCTTTGGCCGCGCTGCTGGCAGCCGCTCTGGTCTGGCGCTATATCGGCAGCAGAGGGAAGCCGGGACGGGAGAACAGACTGCGTCCGGATCAGGAGTCCGGATCCGGCCCCCGCCGGAAGCGCCCGGGCCGCCGGCTCTTTTCTTTTTTATTCCGGCGCCGGAGAAACAAGAATGCCGTATCCGGCACCGTGCACAACACCCACGCCCCGCAGAAGCTCCCTGATGCCCGCAAGTTCGAGGAATGGAAGATGCGGATCTCCTCGGGAGTAGATGAAAAGATGCTCCTGGACTATATGGAGTTTCTCCGGCTTTATCCCGGATCCCGGGTGCGGCACCGAGGCCGCAAGAAGGTGATCTACTCCTATACCGGGAAGGAGCTGGGCACTCTCAAGGGCATGTTTCTGAATGTCATTGTGCCTACCCCCAGACTCTACACCACCTCCAAGGAACAGTTCCGGGAATTTCTGATAAATCTCGGGGTGTCCGGACTCACCGAGCGTCCCAATTACGAGGAGCGCAGCGGCAAGCTTCGGGTGGATCGCCATCTCTCCGAAACCGACCGCCGCATCAAAACCGCCGGCAATATCGGGGAAAAGGCAGTGCGGGACGTTCTCGAAAAGCTGCCTCCCGAATACAAGTCCGTCAGCGGCATCTATCTTGAGATCGAGGGCAGTCTCCGGCTGGAGCTGGATCATGTGGTTATCGGCCCCAGCGGTATGTTTATCCTGGAAACCAAGGCCTTCGGCATCACTCCCGAGGGCGTCAATAACCGTCTGGTGCTTTTTATCAATAAGGACGGCGAATGGAGCAAAACCGAGCACGGCCGGAGAGTGCCTCTCAATTCTCCCGAGGAACAGATCACCCGGCAGCAGCAGATCATGCAGGATTTTTTCCGGCCCATTAATATCACCCCCCGGGTGATCCTGGTGCTGGCCAACCGCAAGGCGGCGCTGGGCCGGATCGAAAGACGTCCGCCGTTTGTGATTTCCCGGCTGGAGGATCTCCCGAATTACATTGTGAAGCCCGCAGCGGGACAGGAGCTTTCTTCGGAAATGATCTCCAGCGCGCTTTCCCTGCTGGACATGCACCGGCTTAACTGATCGCGTACGATTTTCTGTTTCTTCTGTTTATCTTCAAGCATCCGAGAAATACACCATGCCAAATTCATTAAACAATGCTCCGGAACCTGCCGTAAAGGAAGGGCCGGTCTTTATTTTTTTTAAACGCATTTCAGATCATGTCGGGCGTTACATGGCTCTTTACGCCGTTCTGGTAACCTTGCTGGCCTATTTTGTCCGGGGGAGCTTCACCTCCTTCATGGGGAATCCGGATTTTCTGGGAGGCCAGCTGAACGTAACCAATCTCCTGATGGTGATTATGTTCGGCATGGGCATGACCCTCCGCTTTGATGATTTCAAGGTGGTGTTCACCAGACCCCGGGACATGCTGGTGGGGGAAGCGGCGCAGTTTATGGTAATGCCTCTTGCCGGTTTTCTCCTGTGTCTGGCGTTTCAGCTGCCGCCGGAGCTGGCGGTAGGGGTGATCCTCACCGGCTGCTGCCCCGGCGGCACCGCCTCCAACGTCATGACCTACATGGCCCGGGGAGACGTGGCGCTGTCCGTGGGCATGACCGCCGCTGCCACCGTGCTGGCGCCCGTGCTGACTCCGCTCCTTACTATGTTTTATACCGGACTCTATTCGGACAGCATCGGGGGATCGGATATCCACGTGGACGCCCTAGGCATGTTTGTGGGGATCATTAAGATCGTCATTGTTCCCATTGCTCTCGGCATGCTCCTGAACCGCTTCTTCCGGAAGTTCACCGCTAACTTAACTGCCGGACTCCCTCTGATCTCCTGCATCGGCATCTGTCTCATTATCGGATTTGTCATTGACAAGAGCGGAGAGAGTCTGCTGGAAAAAGGCTTCATTATTATTCTGGCGGTGATCCTCCATAACCTTATCGGCTACCTCATGGGCTTCTTAGCGGGCTGGGCTCTCCGGCTTCCGGCTCCCCGGCGGAATGCCATCACCATCGAGGTAGGCATGCAGAATTCCGGCCTTGCCACGGCTCTGGCCGCTACCTGCTTCCCGGCCATGATCCTGGCTCAGGTGCCGGGAGCCATTTTCAGCGCCTGGCATAACATTTCCGGAGCCATTGCCGCCGGTCTTATGGCAAGGAGCGTTACTCCGGAACCCGCCGCATCCGCTGCCCCTGACAGCAGCCAGAAGGAATAGCTAAGGAGATCCCCGTGGAAACCATCCGACTTGATAAATGCGTGGCTCAGAATTACGGCTGCTCCCGCCGGGAAGCCGGGATCCTCATAAGAAAGGGGCTCGTCACCGTTAACGGCGTGCCTGTCCGGGATGCCGCCCTGAAGGTGTCGGGAGCGGATCAGGTGCGGAATGCCGAGCAGGATCTTGAGGTGGTTACCCGGGAAGCGCCCCGTTACTTTATGCTGAATAAGCCCCGGGGCGTAATTACCGCCACGGACGACAGCGAGCATTCCACGGTGATGTCCTGTTTTTGGAATGAAGCCGGAGGACTTTTTCCGGTAGGAAGGCTGGATCTGGATACGGAAGGGCTTCTTTTTGTCACCGATGACGGAGCCTGGGCCCACCGGGTTACCGCTCCTTCTCGCAAGTGTCCCAAGGTCTACGAGGCCGAGCTGGAAAACCCGGCAGATCCGGGATTAAAGGAAATCTTTGCCGCCGGGGTGCTTCTCCGGGGGGAAAAGACTCCCACGCTGCCCGCGGATCTCGAAATCCTGGCGCCGAACCTTGTCCGGCTTACCATTTACGAGGGCCGCTACCATCAGGTAAAGAGAATGTTCGCTTCTCAGGGCAATCACGTTATCTCCCTGAAAAGAATCGCTATTGGCGGCATTGCTCTTCCCGAGGATCTCCTTCCGGGAGAATACCGTCCGCTGACTCCCGAGGAGGCGGCGCTCTTTTAGCAGGCCTGCTTTTGGGAAGGGGGCCGGATTTCTTTCCAGATCTTTCTAAACCCCGCTCACAAAATCTGAAATGCGAAACGTAAAGACTCTCGGCGATCCCGGGAGTTTTTTTGCTTTCGGAAATCGCTGCGTTGAGGGAAGACGCCCGGGAAAATTGTGATTTCCAAAATAGCCCGACATCGTCCCGGTCTCGCCCAGATCGTCTTTTCATCCTGTTTGCCGGCATTTGCTGTATCTTACCCTTTGGCAGCCCACCTGTATTTAACGTGAATAAGCAAACAACCGGAAGTACTGTCGAATCAGGTTCGGACGGCGCTCATAATAAGCAGAATTTGTGATATATTACACAACCTTATGCATATTATTAACGTGTTCAGTCATGATATACACGGATACATATCCATTGTGTTAGAATTTCACCGCTAAAGAAATTATATTCAATATTCCGCCGGAAGAAGTCCCGGGTTATACCCCGGAACATCCTCTTCGGCGTCAATTCAGGAAAACATGGTATGACAAAAGATATGACAAAAGAATCCTCATGGCCGGACAGAGTAAGCCCGAAGCTCCTCTTTCTGGACTGCGACACCCTAACTGAAACCGGCCCTGTGCCTCCCGAGTTTTCCCGGGAGGAGTGCCTTACGTTTCTTAAAAGCAAGGAAGCTTTCAGCTATTACGTAAGAAGCCAGGCCAGAAAGACCGCGGAAGATGAGGATCTTTCGGAGGATGAGAAGGCGGCCCGGGAAGTCGCAAGAGCCGCCCGGGAGCAGGAGGACACGGAATACCTTAACGCTCTCGGAAATGAGGCGCTTTTCTTTCTGAGCAGGCTCACAGAAGGCAGCGCGGTGGGTAGTTTAACCGATTTCTGCGCCGAACACGATGCCTCCAAAAAGGAGCTGGCTCACTCTGTACTCCTTGCTTCCGCAAAATTCCCGGAGGATGAAGCCGCAAAGCTTACCGTCCTTTTGAAATCCCGTCTTGCCAGAGTCCAGGATGTGGTGTTTATGGCGGATCGCGGGGAGCTGGTGTCCCGTGTTAATGACATTCTGAAAGGTCAGAAGAAGCCGCCGCGTTATGCCATGGTGAGCCGGGAGGATTTAAGCGGGGATTTCTGGGGGCGGTTTGTGTTATTTGACGAGAGCAAGCGGGTGCCCAATCAGAACTCCCCCGTATGCGCCGGGGAAGTCCGCATCCTCAATCTGGTATTCTACGAGTTGGAGTATACCTTCGGCTGGTCATTCTGGTGGGAAGAACCTTACCACCAGGAGGCCTCGCCATTTAACAAGGTGATTTTTCTGGATGTGGACGGGGTGCTCAATAACGATGAATACCATTACAACGATCCCAGGATAGACCCGGCGTTTGTGGCCAATCTCAAGTATATCGTGTCTGAAACCGATGCCGACATCATTCTTTCCGGCTCCTGGAAGGGCGGCTACTACTATTACGCCAAGGAGGGCTTTGTGAAGTGCAGCGATGCCACTGCTGAGCT
>NZ_JBGVBR010000214.1:0-2594 GCF_045225735.1 Succinimonas sp.
CTCCCGAGACCTCAGCCGGGATGGAATACGAGATCGTAAAGAACCGGCTTAATACGGCGCGGAAAGACCTTAATGCCGAGGTATCCGCTCTTCATACTCCCATAGCAGCCGGCATGTCCGTTTACGGCGCCTTCGGGGAGCTCCTCAAAACCGGTCAGGAACCCGGGATCGCCCTTTCTCCGGACAACCTGCCGGCTATTGACGCCGCCATGATCCAGGATGCGGATCAGGCCCTCCGGGAGCTTAAGATTCTGGTGCGGGATCAGTCCCTTAACAGCTACACCTTCTTTGAAAGCGCTCTGGCCAAAAGGCCGGAGGGTTCCTCCGGCCTGGACGGGGCCGCCTTCGGCGCCGCCGTCCGGGGACTCCGGGACGGGGTTAAGGCGGTTACGGATCTCATGGGCTTTGCGAGCTCCGGCCTTACTCTGGAGAGGCTTCAGGGCATCCTTTCCGGCATCGAAGGGGCTTTGAGCCGGGAGGACATGGATTTTGCGCTCCTGTCTCTTCCGGATATTCCGGGCTTTATCAAGGAAGCCGGGGCGGGAGCGGATACGGCTCTCCGCATCAGGGAGGATCTTCGGAAGCTGGGGCCCAATGCCGAGGACGTCTTCCAGCTTAATCTCCGGGAGGAGCTTAAGATCTGGAAGCTGGACAGTCAGCGGTTCTTTATCATGAGATATCTGGCGCACGGGAAATCCGTAGGCCGGCTCCAGCGGGCTCTGGGCGCGGAGGTGAAGGTTACCAGCGACAACTATGAGGAGCTCATGGGAACGGCTCTGGGGATTCAGGATCTTAAGAACAGCCTTAATGAAGCTCTGGAGAAGGTACGCCGGATGAACGGCGACTTTGCCGCGCTTCTGGAAAAGGATCCCGAAAAGGCCCGGGGACTTCTGGACACCCTGGAGGCTCTTCACGGCGCTCTCTCTTCCGGACTGGAGCCCGGAGAAAAGTCTTCTCTCCGGGAGGCTCTCTCGAAGAATGCGGTTTCCGGGGATTTCCGGGAAAGACTTCAGGCTCTTACGGCCATTAAGAAGCCTTTTGCGGAGTTTTCGGAAGGGGTTAAGAAGCTTAAGGAGTTTTACAGCATTGATGACACGCTGCTCCCCGGGGATCCTCTTAAGCTAGCGGATCGGGCGCAGGGCTGGGCGGATCGGCCGGGGGATATCGGTTCCTGGCTGGAGGTCAATAAGCGGCTGAGAACGCTCCGTATGTCAGGGTTTGCCGAGCTCGTCCGGGCGCTTCTGGAGGGCCGGGTTCCCGCTTCCGCCGGGGAGGGGTATGCCCGGGCTCTCTTTGCGAAGTCTCTTATTGAGTGGCAGTTCAGCCAGAATGAGGCGCTCTCCGGATTCATTCCTGAGATCTTCGAGGATCGCATCGCGCGCTTTAATGAAGATGCCGCCTCCTTCCGGAAGCTCTCCGGACAGCATCTCATCGAGCAGCTTACCGCTGAAAAGAACCAGCTTAAGAACAGTTCCGATGCTGCCATCCAGGAGGAAATCACCTTTTTCGAGAAGGCCAAGAAGAGCCGCGGCCGGGGTTCCTCCATCAGGCAGATCTTTAATAAGACGCCCCATCTCATGCCCGGAATAGCTCCCTGCATGCTGATGAGCCCCATTTCCGTGGCGCAGTATCTGGATCCCAGCCTGTACAGCTTCGATCTCATTATCTTCGACGAAGCCTCCCAGCTCCCCACCTCGGAAGCCGTGGGAGCCATTGGCCGGGGCCATCAGGTGATTGTGGTGGGAGATCCCAAGCAGATGCCTCCCACGGACTTCTTTGAAGCCCGGCAGGCCGAGGAGGAATCGGATATCGCCTATCTGGAAAGCGTGCTTGTTGACTCCATGACTTTGGGCATGCCGGTGATAAGTCTGAGCTGGCACTACCGTTCCCGTCATGAAAGCCTGATTTCCTTCAGCAATACCATGTACTATGAGAGCAGGCTCTATACCTTCCCGTCACCGGATGACATGAACTCCCGGGTGCAGTATCACTTTGTGAACGGCGTTTATGACCGGGGCGGCAAGTCCACCAACCCTGATGAAAGCAAGGCGGTTACGGCCTATATCAGGGATTTCCTTAAAGATCCCAAGAACAGCAATACCTCCGTGGGCATTGTGACCTTTAATTCCAAGCAGCAGGCGCAGATCGAGGATGACCTTGCGGACATGTTCCGGGACAATCCGGATCTGGACGCCAAAGCCAACAGCGGTCCCGAGCCTCTTTTTGTGAAGAACCTGGAGAACGTGCAGGGCGATGAACGGGATGTTATCGTGTTTTCAGTCGGGTTCGGCCGGGACAAGGACGGCAAGGTTTCCATGAACTTCGGCCCCCTGAACCGCGACGGCGGCGAACGCCGGCTTAACGTGGCGGTAACCCGGGCCAAGAAGGAAATGGTGGTATTCACCTCCATCGAGCCTGAGGACGGCCGGATCACCGCAGCCACCTCCCGGGGCGTGTCCGGTCTCTTTGAATTCCTGAAGTATGCCCGAAACGGCGCCTCCTCCATGACCCGGCAGCTGGAAACCGGCCGGCGGGAAAAGGACATTCTGGTGGAAAAGCTGGCCGAGATCCTGAAGGAAGCCGGCTTTGACTGC
>NZ_JBGVBR010000215.1:0-14690 GCF_045225735.1 Succinimonas sp.
GTTACCGATCATAAATTCAGCAAATACCGCGCCCCGCAGTTTTATCTGCCGCCCTCAAGGTGCTGCCTGATATATACCGGAGACGAAGAAGCGAAACCGGACGGCACGATGAACTTTACCCGGATGTACCACCCGAAGATTACCCGCATACCCGAATATGTGCATTTCGATATACGTGTGCTCTCCGCGAAAGAAAACAATACCATCGCAGGTCAGTATATCTGGTTTTCCAAGCTTGCCGCAGTTCTCAGAACTAAATGCAAGAATGGTGTAGAATTCATAGAGACCTTCAAGAGGGCGTGCCTCAAGGAGGGCTATGATGTCATGGCGCAGTTTATTGAAAAATACGAAAGAAAAATGGAGGATGCTATGGAACTGTCAATTACTTCCAATGAAATTTTTGATAACTTTCTTCAGGGCAAATGCGATGATGCTGCTGAACAGGGCAGAAAAGAGGGTGAGAAAATAGGCGAGGCAAGAGGCGTGAAAATAGGTGAGGAAAGGGGAAAGATAAGCGCTGTTCTGGACTTGTACATAGCAGGCTTTATCGCAAGAGATGTGGCATCAGCGCAACTCGGCGTAACGGATCAGGAATTTGAAACATTGCTGCAAAGCCGTAGCTGACAGTATTTTTGCTGACTTTTTTCATTGATGATGACAGTGCTGTATCCGGGGTGATCTCCGATGCATGCGCTGTCTTTTTTGTTTTGACAGTTTCAGGTTTTACGGTTGCTTGCAGATGGCGTTGCCGGACGGTAATCGAAAGCATGGCGAGATCATTGAGAAATACAGGGGACAGATGACTGGGACGAGTCGAAGGGAGGCCGCTCAGCACGCCGTGTTTCAAAAACGGACAAGTCAGAGTCAGACAAGTCAGAGTCTTTGTCTGTCTGTGAGTCGTAATCAAGATTTTGATAAACGGCATAATATTACATTCGGGCCTGCCAATCCGGTCTTTTCTGGTGATAAAATGCCCCGTACTGCCGTGTGAATATTGCGGATTCGCTTTTCCGAGTTCTGAAAAGCGGTCAGCAGCCCTCCGGATGTGGTGAGCATTATGATCAGAACCTACGAAATTCACAATGAAACACTTACCTATGAAAATTTCGATGTGAACGGCGTTTTGCCGGAAAACACCATCTGGATCGATATCAAATGTCCCACGGAGGAGGAAAGAGAATGGATGCAGCATCTCTTCAAGGAGGAGGTGCCGGAGGAGGATGACATCGAGGAAATCGAATCCACCTCCCGTTTTTATGTGGACAGCGACGGTGTGCACATTACCTCTCTGTTCCCGCAGCGCAAGGGCCGGGAAACCGAATCAGTGAACGTGCTCTTCACCATTCACGGCAAAATGCTGATAAGCTTCCGCGAAGAGGATGTCAGCATTATCCGGCTCCTGCGTCATTACATCAAGCATGACCGGGTGATGATTCAGAACAGTCTGGATATTCTGCTGGAGCTTCATGACATCAAGGTGGAATCCCTTTCCGACTATATCGAGGACTCCTACACCACCCTGGAGGAAACCGCCGATCAGATCATGGCCGACGATGATGAAAAGATTCCGGAGCTGATTGAAGAGCTTATCATTCAGGAAGGCACCATCTCCAAAATCAGAGTCTCCCTCTTTGATACCAGAAAGGCTCTAAGGTTTCTGAGAAAGAACCTTTCCGCCAGATTCACCCCGGAGGAGTTCGAGATGATTGACGGCATTCTGGCGGACATTGAATCTCTGCTGCCCCATACGCAGTTCCTTTTTGAAAAGATCAACTTCCAGCTCCAGACCTCCATGTCCTACATCAACCACAAGCAGAACAGCATTATCAAGATTTTCTCCGTGGCGGCCGTGGTGTTCATGCCGCCCACCCTTATCGCCAGTATCTACGGCATGAACTTCGGCCATATGCCGGAGCTGGCCTGGGAGTACGGCTATCCGGTGTCCATCGGCCTTATGATTCTCTCGGCCGTGCTTACCTACTTTATCTTTAAGAAGAAGGGCTGGCTGTAAGGATTTCGCCCCTGAGAGGATCGGGCCGCGGCCGGATATGAGCCGGATAGCAGCCGGACGGACATCATTCCCGGGCCCGAAGTCTCCGGAGAATTTCCCGGAAGGCGATGACGGAATCAGGGGTGGCTTCCTTCGCTCTTGCCAGCATTTCATCCTCCGTAAGCATGATCACGTCTGCCACCTCTTCAGGCTGCATGGTAACAGCGCCGTCGTGTCTGCCATAAAAGAGCCCGCCGTAAACAAAGCTGTCCTGAACGTCTATCCGGAGCCAGCCCAGCCAGACAAGGTCAGTTCTGACGCCCAGTTCCTCCCGGAGCTCTCTTCCGGCGCTGCCCGCCATGTCATCCCCGTCCTCGATGGTTACCACGCCCCCGATGCAGGCATCCAGCATGCCGGGGCAGTAATCCTTGGTGAGAGTCCGCTTTTCTACATAGAAGCGGCCGGACATATCCTCAAGAACAATGTACGAGGCCCGGTGCGGCAGCCTTCTGGCTCGCATTTCCGGCCGGGGCGCTGTTCCGGTTACTTCATTGTTTTCGTTTACGATAAGCACTGTTTCAGTCATGGTTTGTCCTGTTCTATCCTGTTTTGCATGTTTACTGTCAGTATTCCAGGCGCATTATATCCGAGAAGAGTAATCCCTTCCGGCGGGTTATCACAGGAAGGATGAGCGGGGAACGGGAACAGGGGTGAAGAAACTGCTTGCCCCCACCGCCATTTGCACATAAAGGAAAGCAGAAATGGCGGAAGCAAACAGAAAGGCAGAAACAGGGATGGCCGGGAGCTTTGCCGTGACGCTTCCGGCTTAAAAAACAGCGATGTTACAGGGGATCGGGTATAATAGGCCCCTGTAATTGATGCTGTGACTCTGATTTTACGGGTTTTTTACGATATGAAGAACTTAACACTGACTGCTCTTGCTTGTTCTCTGGGGCTTTTTATGGCAGGGTGCTCCAGCCTTTCCGATTATGAAACGCTGCCGTCCCTGACCATTACTGACTGCTCCTTTGATACTTCCGACAGAACGCATCCGGTTATTGCCGTTCCCTACTGCATCAATAACCCTCTGGATATCAGCGCGGATATTGCCAGGGTGCATTTCAGCTATAAGGCCAACGGTCTCACGGTTTATGAAGAGAACCATGCTCTTGAAAACAGCGTGGATAAGTTCGGGAGCTTCTGCGAAACCCGGCGGGTTACCTTGGATGCGGAGAATGATCCCAAGGCAGCCTCCACGGTGCTTAATACCATGCTGAGCCGTACCTGCGAGATAAAGGCCGTGATGTATTTTGACGACAAGGACGCAAAGCCGGTCAGCGCTGATTTCAAAAAGGTTATCAAGTAAGAAGCGGATCTTTAGCTGAAGAGGCTAAGCATATTTAGCGGCGGGACTGCCCCAAACAGGGCTTTCCCCCGGCAGGGACAGGATTTTTTGCCATGACGGAAGCTCCGGGACAAAATTTTACGAGAACTGAAAGGTGGAATGCCGAAGCCCCCATTAATCTGGATCTTTCGGGGTACACCCGTCCTGCAGCCCGGAAGGGGGATCTCCGCTTTGCCTGGATCTGTCTAGGACTCGCCTCCATCTGCATTTTCTTTCTGGTGTTTCGCAGTCTGTCGGAATTTTTTCAGAAATACTATATTCTGATGGAGGTCTTTACGGGCGGGCTCCTTTTTGTGGCCGGAAAATCCTGGTTTGCCTATGCCCGGAATACCAGCCGCTTTCTGAGATGGGATCTCACGGCCGGAAGAATCCTCAGCATTTCCGAGGACGCCCGGGGGCATTCCTTTCTGGAGATGGAGTTTTATCCTGCCGGAGTGTCATCTGACCGGGTGGTATTTACCGAAGAGTATAATTGTCCCCTTATTGATGCTGTCAAAAATACCGGTCTTAATGCCCTCCCGGTGCTGTTTCAGCCATCCCGGGCGGCTCACGGGGCCTATTATGTGGATCTCCGCTTCCGGAACCGAGAGCTGGACAGGGACAATCTCCGCCTTCAGGACACGGTAACTCCGAATAAACAGCAGGGCCAGTGACGGCGGGTTTTGGCAGCAGGGCCGGGGTTTTTACAGGCTTGATGAAAGCGGCCTCCGGTAATAAAATGAGGCCTGTTTTAGATTATTCAGATTCGTAAGCTCCGGAGTCCCGGCGGGATTCCGCGGCTTTTCTGTTTTAAGGAACAGAGAGATTTTTTCTAGCAAGGGTTAAGTGTTCATGAAAATCGTATCAGTTGATGAAGTCCTTAAAGGGCAGGTGAATGTAGGTGACCGGGTGCAGGTGCGGGGCTGGGTGAGAACCCGCCGCGATTCCAAGGCCGGCTTTTCCTTTATCGCAGTATATGACGGCTCCTGTTTTAATTCACTGCAGGTGGTGGCCGGCAAGGAGCTTCCTAATTACGCTGACGGGGTAATGAAGCTTACCACCGGAAGTTCGGTTATTGCCGAGGGCGTCATTGCCGAATCTCAGGGCAAGGGCCAGCAGTATGAAATGCAGGCCGAATCCGTTTCCGTATGCGGCCTTGTGGAGGATCCTGATACCTATCCCATGAGCGCCAAGCGGCACACTCCGGAATACCTTCGGGAATACGCTCACCTCCGCGCCCGCACCAATATTATGGGTGCGGTGCTCCGGGTGAGAAACTGCCTGGCTCAGGCCATTCACAGATTCTTTAATGAAAACGGCTTTATCTGGATCTCCACGCCGCTTATTACTACCTCTGACTGCGAGGGCGCCGGCGAGATGTTCCGGGTTACCGCTCTGGATTCTGCCAATCCCCCCAAGACTCAGGACGGCAAGGTGGATTTCAGCAAGGACTTTTTCGGGAAGGAAGCCTTCCTGACCGTTTCCGGCCAGCTTAATGCCGAGACCATTGCCAGTGCTATGTCCAAGGTTTATACCTTCGGACCTACCTTCCGCGCGGAAAACTCCAACACCACCAGACACCTAGCTGAGTTCTGGATGGTGGAGCCGGAGGTGGCCTTCTACGACCTGAACGACAACGCCCGTCTGGCAGAAAACATGCTGAAGTACGTGTTCCGGGCCGTTCTTGAGGAACGCCGCGATGATATGGAGTTCTTCCGGGAGAGAGTGGATCCGGAAGCCATTAACCGTCTGGAGCACTTCATTAACTCCGATTTTGCGCAGGTGGACTATACCGATGCCATTGAAATTCTGAAGAACTGCGGCAAGAAGTTCGAGTATCCGGTGGAATGGGGCATCGACCTCCAGAGCGAGCATGAACGCTATCTGGCCGAGGAGCATTTCAAGGCTCCGGTGGTGGTGAAGAACTATCCCAAGGATATCAAGGCCTTCTATATGCGGCTTAACGATGACGGCAAGACTGTGGCCGCCATGGACGTGCTGGCTCCGGGCATCGGCGAAATCATCGGCGGTTCCCAGAGAGAGGAGCGTCTCGACATGCTGGACAAGAGAATGGCCGAGATGAATCTTGATCCTAAGAATTACTGGTGGTACCGGGATCTCCGCCGCTACGGCTCAGTGGTGCATTCCGGCTTCGGTCTGGGCTTTGAGAGACTGATTGTGTATGTTACCGGCCTGGGCAACGTTCGGGATGTGATTCCGTTCCCCCGCACTGTTAACAACGCTCTGTTCTAAGAGCTTTCCGGAGCGGCGAGCCTGACCTTGGTCAGGAACCGGCTCCGAAGATGATGACTGTCAGCATAATGTACCGGCATGGCCTTAAGGTTCTGCTGGTATTTTTTTTGCCACCTTATCTCTCAGGAGATAAAGCTCTCCCAGTCTTTCCAGGATACATAGGAGGTACCATTGATGGTCATGGAGATATCGCCGAGATAAAAAACAGCGCTTCTTACCTCGCAGTCCTCCCGCAATCCGGCATATCTTCTGGCGTTTCCTGCCAGTTTTTCGTCCGGGGCATGGCGGCTCGCTATTTCCATGGCAAAGGGATGATTCCAGTCCGCAATGGCAGGAACTTCAAAGCCGTATTTATCGCGGAAGAAAGAGAGCTGCGGGGCTTTGCCGGAATTAACCCGGCGCTTCAAAAGCTCCGCTATGACAAAGGTTTCGATAACGATCCCCTTGTGCCGGCTCAGGAGGAGCTCCTCCTTTGAAGCTATCCGGAGGAGATGGCACAGGAGACCGGAATCAGTAAAGTACAGCTTTGGGGTTTTCACAGGTTTCCTGCTGAGACTTCCGGTATCAGGCTCCAGAAAGTGAATGATGAAAGAGCCTTCCAGAATCGAAAGCCATTTTTTGATAGTAGGCGCGGAAACCCCCGCTTCCCGGGAGATGCTGTCCATGGAAAGAAGCTGACCGCTGTGCGCCGCGCAAATCCGGATGAATTTTCTGAAGGAGGGCAGATTGGACGTATTGATTTGTTCTCGGACTTCCAAATCAAGGTAGGTGTCAAGATAGCTTTCATACCAGTCCTGCGGGATAACACGCTTTTCCGGATCCCGGAGAGGCGGGTACTGCCCCCCGAAAATGACATCGTAGGGATTGTCAGGAAGCTTGCCGGCGTCTTTCAGTTCCTTTACTGAGAAAGGTAAAAGCTTCAGGAAAGCCGCTCTCCCGCACATGCTGTCACTCATGTTTTGTCTGAGTCTGAACTGACTGGAGCCGGTCAGGATGAATTTTCCGGGAGTAAATTCAGAACTGTCCACATGCATCTTCAGGGCATCAAAGATATTTGGAACCTTCTGAGCTTCGTCAATAACAGCTCCATCAGGGAATGCGGCAATAAAATCCGCCGGATTTGCCATGGCGAGCTCTTTCATGGCGCGGTCATCAAATGAGACGCTGCGTTTATCGGGAAATACCGTCTTTGCCAGGGCGGACTTGCCGCATTGTCTGGGGCCGGTTATAGCAACAATCGGAAACTGCGCGGTCAGGCGCCGGAGTGTTTCCTCAGCGCTGCGATGAATCATGGGAGCTCCTTTTGGAAAATACAAAGTTTGGTATCCGGAAAATCCAAAGTTTGTCCCCGGATAATCTAAAGTTTTACATGTGGCTAATCTAAAGTCAAACAAATTGATCTAGTAAGTTCCGGTCTGTCTGTAAAACTCCTTGCCGTTGTTCCTGACAGAGCAAGAACCTGCAGACTGCCGCTCCCGCCCCGGAGGATCTGAAATGCCGCTGGAGTAAGACCTTGCGGTAAGGTGACAAGGCACTCCTCGCAGGACACTGCTGGAACGGAGCCGGGAACCTGTCCTGCTTCGGCGCGGTTTGCGAGTTCCTCACCAAAGACACCTCCTGCAGCTGAGATCAGGCTTCAGGGGGTAAGCGGCGTGGTTTTCATGGATGGCAGCCACGCTCTTGAATGGGTGATGAAGAACGTCTGAAACTCCGGAGTTTAACGGCTCCTTTTGTATACCTAAGGAGATCGCTGCGGCGGTCTTTTTATGAGCACCTGCCGCTGTTGATCTGTTTGGAAAAGAATAGTAAAATTGCATTACTTCCATAAAACGGAACTAATACAAAGGATAGAACAATGATTTTGATGAAGCTGAAACTTGATAACTACATGGCTTTCAATGACTTTGAAATGTCTATGACTTACGCCAAAAAAATCGTTGGAAACCAGATGACTGAATGCCTTAAGGATCATCCGAATTTCAGGTATAAAAAATTGAACATTCTGATGGGCGCCAATGCCTCCGGCAAAACCTCCATCGGCAGAATGCTGCTGAGCATTCTTAATTTCATTGCCAAGAAGGAATATGCCGGCATCACTTCGTGCATAAATGACACTGAGAAAGACGCCGTATTTGAGATCCAGTTTGTCGTAAACGATGACTTTTACAGGGTTTCCTCAATAATCAAAGGAAATAAGGAAAACAAAAGCTATTCAAGCAGTGATTTTCTGATTAAAGTTGAGCAGACAGAAATCGGCAAAAATGATACATACGAAAAGACGCTGGAAAAGCTGAATTCAAAATCAGACACCGATTACTGCAGCGACTATATCAGAGAACTGGAAAAAATTAAAAATCTGTCATGGGCTTTTGAATTTCCAAGAGACAGTGTAAGTATGGCTGCCGGCTATACGCCAAAAAACGAAGAGAGATATCTGCAGATTCTGAAATATACCCTTCAAGCCATGGATACCCTTATCACTGATGTTGAAAAGGTAAAGGAAGTGAATGATACCTATGTTATCAAGCATGGTGGAAACCAGGTGATAATCAAAAACGGTGTCATTGTTGATGACGGGCTTCTTTCTAGTGGAACCAGAGAAGGCGTCAGTCTGGCAAATATGTTTGCGGCAATGGTAAGCGGAATGTATTCCTTCTTTTATTGTGATGAAAAGTTCTCGTTTATCCATTCAGATATTGAAAAAGCATTCCTGTCACTTATGGTGGAAAAGCTTGAAGGAGATAGGCAGCTGTTTTTTACTACCCATAATATGGATATTCTTGAGATGAATTTTCCAAAGCACAGTTTTAATTTTCTGCGCAAGGAGGTATTTGACGGAGTCTGCTATATTTCCATCATCAATGCCGGAGATTACATTAAGAAAAACAGAGATTCTTTGAAGACTGCGGTTCAGAACGATCTGTTCTCGTCCGCTCCTATGTTGGAAAAAATATTTGCATTAACGGAAATTTAAATGAAAAAAGCTTCAGGAATATTTCAATACTATGTAGAAGGCGATGATGAAAAGAGGTTAATTGAAGTTCTTAAAACCGACATGCGCCTGATTATCCCCGGTAAAGTTCAGATTTTGAATGTCGTGCAGGAAAGACTGACCGACCTGAAACTGAGAACTTTACAGGATGGAACAATTTTAGTTTTTGTTTTTGATACCGATGTGGGAAATCCTGCAATTCTGAATGAAAACATCAAAAAGGCAAAAAAATCTTCAAATATAAAGGATGTTTATTGCGTACCGCAGGTAAAAAACATTGAAGATGAACTGACTAGAGCCATGGATCTGAAAAACATCGAAGATTTGCTGCCTTCAAAAAGCAAAAAAGATTTTAAGAGAGACATGCTCAGAGAACGAAACCTTAAGAGTAAATTTGAGTCGCATCATTTTGATATTCAAAAACTCTGGGCTATGAATCCTGTAACGCCGTTTGATAAAATTATTAACCATTCAAATAAAATCAAAATTTAAATTAAACTTAAACTACAATAGGAGCTTAACGGCTCCTTTTTTATTCCTGCAAGGAGGTGAGCAGATAGCAATGCAAGAAACTTAAAAAAATACATCCAGTTCGGGATAGGATGCGACAATGTGCATTAGCTCTGATTTTGGCATCATGGATTCCGTTTTTCAGTTTATTCCGCATTTTGAAACATTACACCCCACAGAACTTTGCAGAAGATCCGCAAAATCCCATTTCCAGTCATCCGCAGCGTCTCTCTGGTTCCTGTTCACCTTAAACTGTGTAAAAAGTGTGATAAAACGTCCCAAAAAGCTCATAAAAATGTGATTGTTCTGCACCAGAATACTAATAATTGTGTGATGCTATAACACAGAATATCGCATAAAAGCGTGAGAAGTCATGTCATGGAAAGATTCATTCTTAAAAAGCTTATAAAATGGAAGGACTCTCCCTGTCGCAAGCCCCTTATTCTGCAAGGGGTGCGTCAGGTCGGCAAAACCTGGATCCTGAAGGAATTCGGGAGACGTTGCTATGAGAACGTGGCATATTTTAACTTTGAAGAACATGAAGAATTCCGGCAGTTCTTTGAGACCACAAAAAATGTCAGCCGCATTTTGCAGAATCTGATGATGACCAGCGGTCAGAAGATTGTGCCGGAAAAGACCCTGATCATTTTTGATGAAGCGCAGGACTGTCCGAATGTCATTAATTCCCTGAAGGACTTCTGTGAGAACGCCCCCGAGTATCATATCGCCAGCGCTGGTTCTCTTTTGGGAACAGCCTTGGCCAAACCATCGTCTTTTCCTGTGGGAAAAGTCAGTTTCATGCAGCTTGATCCCATGACCTTCTCGGAATTTCTGATTGCCAACGGGGATGCAAATCTGGCAGACTTTCTGAAAAGCACGAGCAGCATTGAACCAATACCCGCCGCATTTTTTAATCCCCTGTGCGAGAAGCTCAAAATGTATTACGTGACGGGCGGAATGCCTGAAGCCGTGCGGCGCTGGACAGAATTACGCGATGTTGCCGGTATAGAGGAAGCGCTGTCCGATATTATCGGCGCCTATGAACGCGATTTTGCCAGGTATGCGGGCGGCCGTGAATATCAGAAGCTTTCCCTGATCTGGAAATCGGTGCCGTCCCAGCTGGCCCGGGAAAACAAAAAGTTCCTTTACCGGGTTGTTAAAAACGGAGCCAGAGCCCGGGAATACGAGGATGCCCTGGAGTGGCTTAAAGATGCCCGTCTGGTGCATAAGATTTATCGCAGCGCGGCTCCCCGGCTTCCTGAAGCTTCATATGATGATTTGTCAGCCTTTAAGATCTATCTCACGGACGTGGGGCTCCTCCGCCGTCTCTCGAATTTGGCGCCCACGGCCTTCGGGGAGGGGAACCGCCTTTTTACCGAATTTAAAGGCGCCCTGACAGAGAATTTTGTGCTGGAGAGTTTAATTACCCAGTTTGAAGTTGTGCCCCGCTACTGGTCGCAGACGAATCCCCCATATGAGGTTGATTTTCTGATCCAGCGGGAGAATGATATTTTTCCGGTAGAGGTTAAGTCTGAGGCTCATACTGCCGGGAAGAGTCTCAGAAAATTCCGGGAGCTCTTTCCGGATCTGGTCAAATTGAGAGTGCGCTTCTCTCTCGACAATCTGAAGCTGGATGACGACGTGCTCAATATCCCGCTGTTCATGGCTGATGAGACGGATCGGCTGATAGGTCTGACACTGGACAGAAAATGCTGCGGATGCAACGTGCCTTATCCTTCATAACTGTCAATCTTAGTCAGAAACATGGAAAAACTCCTGTATTCTCCCTGATTGTTCATACCCAGTTATGAGAACCTGAACGGCATGAAAAAAGCTCCTCCGGAAAATCCGGGGAGCCTTGTGAGATAAAACCGCGGAAACGGCCCCGCAGGTCAGGCCTGTTCCGGTTCTATGCTACTTCCCCGCGTCTTCGGCTTCCTGCTCCTTTCTCCGCTCCTCTGCCAGCCTGATGAGATCCACGTTGATCTTTTCCACCGGAGTCAGCTGGATCTTGTCGGAGGCGGGGTTATACCAGGGCTTGCTTTCAAAGTAGTCTCTGAGATCCTGACTTTTGAACGGGGCATAGCCGTGGCGGGCCATGATCTCGTTTCGCATCAGCCGGAGAGTCCGGTAATCAAAGTGTCCCAGAAGTCCCATATTCAGGATCACTTCTTCAGTGAAAGCAAACCGAGGCATTTCCAGCACCGGATAGAGCTTTTTGTAAATGCCTTCCTTGGGAGTTCCTTCGGGGTTCTCCTTGTCATCAATGCCCGGAATATAGTGTATTTCCAGACCATCGGCCGTAGGGCGGGCCTCCACATAAATGCCGTTCAGCTTAAAAACCGGAGCGGTAAACTCAAACTCTTCCTCGAAGGTCAGCGGAATGATTTCCTCAGGGGTAATCAGAATGCAAGCCTCCTTTCTGTTTCCGGTGAGGGAGGAGGAGTCGGGCAGCTCCCGGTAGTCGTTATCAGGATCTCCCAGGGTAAACACGTAGCGATTCCCCTCGTCATCAAGGTAGCGGCCTCTCAGGCTGAGATAAACGTTGTTAACGTCTATCAGCCGACTGGTATTGGCAGTGTCAGGGAGGGGATTAAGGATGTTAATGGTTTTGCCCTTGAGATCCCTGATATACAGCATGCTGTATTTCATGCCGTTGTCATCGGTGATCACGAGAGAGGCTTTCTTTTCCGGCGACCATTCCGTCTTGGCCACGGTGCCGCCGGTGACCTTGCCGTTCCTGACATTGAGGCCGGTGAGGGTGGCTTCATAGCCGCCTTCATGCATGGTGCCTCCGGCAAACTTCAGGGTTTGGGATTTCGGGGTATGGTTTTCCGGATAGTAGAAAACAAAGCCGTCGTGCCATTTGCTGTTCCTGAGATCATCGTAGAAGCCTGCTTCCACGGCAAAAGCTGCGGATAAGGGCAGGGCGGAAAGAGAGAGCAGCATGCCGGCTGCCAGGGACATAAGCCTGAGATGTTTCATAAGACATACCTCCGTGTGAGTGTCTTTTTGTTTTCCTGCGTAAAGCCTGCAAGGAAATAAACCTGAATACTGTCGGGTTGCTGGGTCTGGCAACACCTTATTTTTTCTTCTTGGCCCGAGCCTCGGCGTTTTTAAGCATCACCATATTGATCTCCTCGATGGGATTCAGGATGATCTCCGCCGCTTCATCCGGACTGTACCAGGGCTTATCTTCAAAGTAGGCCCGAAGGCCGGGATCCTTGAACACATAGCCGTACCGGGCCATGATTTCATTACGCATGAGCCGCAGAAAATCGGCGCTGTACTGCCTGAAAAAGCCTTCGTCCATGATTCTTTCGCTGAGATAGGAAAACCGCGGCCGGGAGTGATCAAAAACCAGCCTTTTATAAACCCGATCCTGAGGAGCGTCTGCGGGAATCCGGGAACCCCTTATTTCGTCAGTGTACCTGAGTTCGGCTCCCTCTGGAGTGGGGACAAATCTGAGATAACTGTTCCCCAGCTTGAACACCGGAATCACGCTGAAGTCGGAACCTTTTTCAAAGGTGATGGCATGAGCTTCATCGCCGTCCTCCATGATAATGACCTGACCGTCCTTTCCGGTAAAAATGGCGTCAGCGCTTATTCTTTCCAGATTCTCCGCGGGATCTCCCAGGGTGAACCTTACCGGAATGCCGGAGGGATCCCGGTAGACGCCTCTTATGAACTGATACCCGTCATTGATATCCACCACATCTCCCGGTGGCACGGACGAGTCCGGGTTCCGGTCAAAGGGATTCAGGACTTGCACCGTATTTCCTTTTTTGTCCTTGACGATAAGAAGGCTGTAATCCAAATCGCCGAAGCTTACGATTTTGATTTCCGCCTGATAGCCGGTCTTGGAGCCGTCAGGAGTCCAGGTGCCCCCGATAACCTTGCCGCCGGATGATTTGAGGGCGGTAACGGTGACGTCCTGACCGTAGCCGGAAGGACATCCGCCGGCAAAACGCAGGGTACCCGGTTTTTTGTGAGTCAGGGGGAGCAGGTAATCAGTGCCGTTATGCCAGGCGCCGGCGCTCAGGTCATCCTGGAACAGTATGCCCGGCGCCGGTCTGGCCAGAGCCGCCAGAGGCAAGGCTGCGGTAACGGCAAGGAGGAGCTTCGGACACAATGCCGCAAGGGAAAGGGCGGCCTTCAGGTTTTTTCTGCTTCCGGACAACTTTGCTCCGGAGCGGAGGTTATTTGCAGTCATTATGGAGCTCTCTTATCTTTATCTGATGCTGAAATTGCTGGCGCCATGGCTTTCCGGGAGAGAGTTACCCGGAGGATGCTGCTGCCTTTACTTTTTTTCCGGCGGGCTTTCCGGACTTCCCGGAGACCGGGATCTCGGACTCTCTTTTAATGCATTTTACCGGACACACGCTGATGCATTGGGGTTCGGGGTAGAAACCGGAGCACTCCTCACAGAGGGCGGGATCGATAACGAAGGTTTTGCCGTTAAAGGAAATGGCTCCCCGGGGACAGTCCGGCTCGCACATTTCGCAGTTGACGCATTTTGAGCTGATTACGCATGCCATTTCGGGGTTTTATCCTGTTTTACGCTGAAGCCTGTTCTTTTGGCAGTCTTACTATCAGGGCGAACCGGGCATTCTCGGGACGGGCCGGAGTCTTCATGGTTACGGTATGGCCGTCCCCCAGTGCGGAGGATACCGGGACTCCCTTTTCAAAAATTGCTTCCGCCGTCATGAAGAAGCTTTTTCCGGGAGTCAGGATCTCAATGCGGTCTCCAGCGTCAAAACGGTTTCTGACTGCTATTTTGGCCGTGCCGTCCTCCTCTATATCCAGTACCTCACCCACCACCTGGCTTCCGTCGGTGACGCTGTTTCCCCACTCGTAATTCTGGTAGTCCTGAATGGGATGCCGCACGAGAAAGCCGTCTGTCCAGCCTCGGTTAGCCAGAGTATTAACCTCTGCCAGGATCTCCGGAGTTACCTCTTCCCCCTGAACGGCAAGATCAATGACCTTACGGTAGATATTCGCGGTGCGGGCGCAATAGTAGAAGGACTTGGTGCGGCCTTCGATTTTCAGGGAGTCAATGCCGATTTCCGTAAGCCTTTTGACATGTCTGACGGCGCAGAGATCCCGGGAGTTCATGATATAGGTGCCATGGACATCCTCCTCGGCGGGCATGGGTTCTTCGGGGCGGCCCGGTTCGGTAATGAAGTAGCTCCGGTCGGTAACGGGGCCGATACCGATATCGGGATCCTGATTTCCGTTTGCGATAACAAGATCTCCCGCGCTGTCCTCCCGGGCCGGATGCAGGGTGTATTTCCAGCGGCAGGCATTGGTGCAGGCTCCCTGGTTGGAGTCCCGGTGGTTGAGATACCCGGAGAGCAGGCATCTTCCGGAATAGGCCATGCAGAGGGCTCCGTGAATAAAGACCTCGAGCTCAATGTCGGGACACTGCTGCCGGATTTCTGCGATTTCTTCAAGAGAAAGCTCCCGGGAGAGGATGATTCTTTTGATGCCCTGGCGTTCCCAGAATTTCACGCTGGCATAGTTAATGGTATTGGTCTGGACGGACAGATGGATGGGCACAT
>NZ_JBGVBR010000216.1:0-8048 GCF_045225735.1 Succinimonas sp.
CGCTCAGCAGAGCTCCGCTGCGGCGGCATCAGAAGCGCCTGATACCGCTTCTCAATTCATCATGGGCTGACAGCATCCTTTGAGATCTTCTCCGCCGGCTTTAATTTCACTGTTATTCCCGCAGGCAGATTTATGTGATAATGAACCGGGCGCGCTGCTCTGTTTTGAATTTCTCGCAGTTTCATTATGCAGAAGAGCGTTGCTGTCACTTCAAAGCCCTGGATCATAAGGCATTGCCTCCCTGAAATTTGTAAATGCATGATTTCGGAATAAACATCAGAAATGACCGCAGAAATGAAATTCCATGATTATTTTCCGGCCGATCGCATCAAAAGGCTTACAGATGCCATAAACCGCAAGGCGAAGCCTCTGGGCTCCCTGGGTCTTCTGGAGGATCTGGCCCTCCAGACAGCTCTTGCGCTGGGAGCGGAACCCGGAGACGACCTTAAGCTTACCCCCCTTCATCTTATCTTTGCCGGAGATCACGGCGTAGCGGCCGCGCACCCCGTAAGCATTACGGGAAGCAACTTCACGGTAAAAATGGTAAATAACTTCATCCGGGGCGGCGCTGCCATCAACGCCTTTCTGGACACTGCGGGGATCCCCTTTGAAATCATTGACTCCGGCATCAGCCGCCCGGAAGAGATCCTGCCGGACGGCATATCCCGGGTCAGAAACTGCTCTCTGGGCCGGGGCACCCGGGATCTCAGCGAGGAAGACGCTCTCACGGAGGAACAGCTTAAAAAGGCGGAAGAGTTCGGCAAAAGCATTGCGGACAATGCCGTTTCCCGGGGCATCAACGCGCTCCTCTTCGGCGAAATGGGCATCGGAAACACCACCCCTGCCAGCGCCATTCTGGCCAGGGTGGCCGGACTCCCTGCGGAGGAATGCGCCGGCCGGGGCACCGGCATCGGCGATCAGGCGCTGGCTCTTAAAAAAGCTCTCATCCGGAAAGCTCTGGCCCGGGTTCCGGAAAATGCCCCTCCCGAGGTAATTCTGCGGGCTCTGGGCGGCTTTGAAATCGCGGAAATGGTCTATACCATGACCCATGCCCGAAACCGGGGCATTCTCCTGGTTATCGACGGCTTTATCGTTACCGCGGCCGCCCTTTTAGCCTGCCGCATAACGCCGGAGATCCGGGGGCAAATGGTTTTTGCCACGGAAAGCGGGGAACCGGGACACCTGAGGATGCTGGAAATGCTGAAGGCCACTCCCCTGCTCCGGCTGGGCCTCAGACTGGGGGAAGGCACCGGAGCCGCCCTCTCGTATTCACTTATTAAATCCGCCGCGGCGTTTTTCAGCAGGATGGCGGAATGGGACAGCAAAAGTGGCCGGATTATTTACCGTAATTAAGAGGGAAATCAATCTCTTCTGGCTGGCTCTGGCCTTCTTTACCAGAATTCCGGTGCCGGCGGAGCTTGATTTCTCTTCCGAAAAAATGAACCATGCCTCCCGCTACTATGCCGCAGTCGGAGCCCTCATCGGCTTTCTTCTTGCGGCCTTTCTGTATCCCCTGTGGTTCTTTCTTCCGGCAAACATCGCCGCCATTATTCTTACCGGGGTTTCCCTGCTCCTTACCGGCGCCTTTCACGAGGACGGCTTTGCCGACATGTGCGACGGCTTCGGGGGCGGCTTTGATCCGGAAAAAAAGATCACTATCATGAAGGATTCCCGGCTGGGCACCTTCGGAGGTGCGGGGCTCTTTATGGAGCTTACTCTGGAATGGGCTCTTCTGGCCTATGTTCTGGAACGGGGCTGGCTTGCCGCCGCCGCCCTTCTCATCTCCCTGCACGCCCTGTCCCGGGGGAGCTCGGGAGCCCTGATCTTCATCATGCCCTATCAGGCAGCATTGGATCTCAAATCCAAGTCCAAGCCCCTGGCCACCGGCATGAGAAAAAGCGATCTTCTGATCCTTGTCATTACTGCGCTGATCCCGGGCTGGCTCCTTCTGGATCCCGTCCTCATGACTGCGCTGTGCGTTACCGGGGTCGTTATGATGCTCTGGTTCCGGAGTTTTCTGATGCGGCACATCGGAGGCTTTACCGGAGACTGCCTGGGAGCCCTGCAAATTTTGGCCCTTATCACAGGACTCGTCATTGCCGCCGGTTTCCTGAAGGGAGATCTCCCGGTGCTGTCGGCTATAATTGAGATAAGTCCGTTATCCTGAATCCTGTCCGGGAATCCTATGAGCTACATCGAAACAGAACTGATTATTTTAAGGCACTGCCGGATCGACGGCCCCACGGCTTTTTACGGATCCGGCACCGACGCCGGCTGCCTCCGGGAGGAGCTGGCAAACATGGTCAAAATCTCCGGAGAAAGCTTTCAGGAAATTTATGTCTCCCCCATGAAGCGCTGCCGGGAAACCCTGGAGGCGGCCGGGATCTCCCTTGGGGATCCTCAGGTCACCGCAGCTCCGGAGATCCGGGAAATCAGCTTCGGATCCATTGACGGCAAGGCCTTTCAGGACTTTACTCCGGAGGAAAAACAGATCCTGGAGCAGCTGAACCGGGGAGAAAATGCCGCCTTTCCGGGCGGTGAGCATGCCGGAGATCTCAGAAAACGCGTCTTTGGTTTTCTGGAAAGGATTCTGGCGCGGGAGCACGAGCTCCGGGAAAACCGCCGCATTCTGGCAGTCACCCACAGCGGGGTTATCAGCACGCTGCTTCAGGGGATCCTGGAGTGTCCGGTGCTTAACATTCTGCAAAGGGCATCTCCCGCCTATGGCAAATTCACCGGGATAAAATACTTTCAGAATGCAGAGCAGGAGTTCAGCATGGAGAGAGTGTTTCCCCGAATTATGTTTCTGAATTCCAAAACCCCTGGGAACTAACGGAAACGCGGCGAAAATACACAGGGATGCAAAAGGCGCCGAAGCATTTTGTTATCGGGTTTGGCCCGTTCATTGTCGGGTTTGGCCCGTTTTCGTTATCGGGTTTGACTCGTTTTCATTATCGAATTTGGCTCGTTTTCACTATCGCAGCTAGAACCGTGCAGCCAGGAACCCGTCAAACGCAAAAGTCGTCAGACTGTATCCGGCGGCCGGTGTCTAATAAGTTCTACTGCCGCTTTCGTTTTCAGGTTTCACTCTGATTGTCCCCCGCTGTCTGAAAATATTGCCGTTTTGTTCAAAATACGGCTTTTTCAGAATTGAGCACGTCCATAAGCGCTGTTTACAATGACTATGCGGACGTGATCATTGTTTAAGTATTCTTTTGACGCTTCTGTCTTTTCTTTGCTTCCTTTTCCATTTGTTTTCTTTTTCGTGACGGTATTGATATGAAATGCGCTTTCTCCAAAATGTCCCTGGCGATTCTGCTTTCCATGGGACTTACAGCCTGCGGCGGCGGTGGCAGCAGCGGAAATAGCAGCAGCAATGCTGATGATACGGCGGCTTCTCTTCAACTGGGACTTCAGGTTATTGACGGCTATGTTGAAGGAGCAATCTGCTTCGGAGATGTAAACCGGAACGGCTCCCGGGATGCCGCTGAGGCCTGGAAAACCACAGATGCTTCAGGCAAGGCCGTTTTAGAAATTCCGGAAAGCGATCTTAAGGATTCCTCCGGGAATCTCGCTGACCATGTCCGGGTTATCTGCGAGGCTGCCAGTTCTCAGGCCACGGATCATATCTACGGCGCCAGCACCAGTCTGACTCAGAATACGGTGTTTTCCCGGGAGGTGTTTTTTGACCGGAACAATCCTGATGCCTTCTATACCATTACCCCCTTCAGCACTCTGGCAGATCTGACCGTTGCGGCCGAAGACCATGCATCCCTGACATCTGATGTGTACACGGCATCCCTGGAAAGCGTGACTGCCGCCGCCGGGGTTTCCAGAGCCGTTACCGATATTGATTACAACAGCGACATCACCAATGCTGACGGACTCCGGGCTTTGGTGGCCGGAGAGCTTCTGGCGCGAAATAACGTTCTTCCGGAAAGCGCGGCAGCTCTTGAGACCAGACTGGAAAGCGCCAGTACAGGCGCCGACAGCGTAACTGCCGAGGTTGCCAAATACAAGTCTCTGATTGATTCTGTCTATGACGGTCTGGCAAACCAGGAAAGCATTACCGGCAATGATGTCATCACAGCTTTGAACAACGCGTCTTCCGGCAGTACTGTTGACCCTGACAACCCCGGCGAAAATACTGATGACCCTGACAATCCGGGGGGCAGCACTGACAATCCTGATAACCCCGGCGGCAGCACCGATGACCCGGATAACCCGGGGGGCAATACCGATAACCCTGACAATCCCGGCGGCAGCACTGATGATCCGGTCGTTCCTCCGGGCCCCGGCGGTAACGATAATCCTTCCGGGCCGGACAATCCCCAGGGGGAGGATGAAACCGAAGAACCTTCTGATGGGACAGCTGTTACCAAGCACGATCTTTTCAGCAGCTATACCGGAGAGTATGGTGAAAACCTGGCAGATCCGGAAGCTCCGCAGTTTAATACCGTAATTTATGTAAACATCACGGAGGCCTCTGTTTCACTGGATGGCATTAATTACCAGAGGCTTAATGACGGAGATTCCTTCTTCGGCGCCACCGTTAACGGCTCGCTGGATGACAATGGGCACAGCTATGTTACCGTGGATCTTTCCGGGCTGGAGGTTCCCGGTCTTGATGAGGTGATTCCCCAGATTGTCCTTTCCGGAACAGCGGAGAATGCCACCATCGAATTTGCCGGGAAGAAGAATGCCATAATCGGCCTTACTCTTAACGGCATCGATATTTCCAGCGGCGCCTATCCGGCCATTGTGGTGAGCCCCAAGACCGCCACTGCCTATATTACCCTTAAGGGGGATAACTACCTTACCGACGGCCGGGTCTTCGGCACCGGGTACAGCTCCGCAAACGGCGTGGAATTCTATGATGACAATGCCGCCTCTGTAGATACCAGCGACGAGGATCTGGTTAAAACCGCCAAGTGGGCTCTGGGCTCCAGCGACAACGGCACCCTGACGACCAAGGGCACCCTGCGCTTCAGCGGAGACGGCCGGCTCACCGTGAGCACCGGTTATAAGCACGGCATCTATGCCAAAAACCGCATTTACGTATACGGCGGCGCCATTGGCGTTTACAACGAGGGCCGGAACGGTCTTCAGAGCAAGAACGGCTTTGATATGCACGGCGGCACGGTTTATGTGGAAGGCGTTGGCACGCACACCAACAAGCAGAGCCGCGGCATTATCGTCTCCGGCGATGAAAGCGCGGACGGAGCCGGGCTGGGCGGCATGACCTTTACCGGGGGGCAGGTGACCATCAATACCGTGGGGAAGGCCATCAGCGCCAAGTGGGACATTGAGGAGGATGCGGAAACCGCGGATACCGCAGATGACCCGCTGCCGCTCATTACCATTACCGGCGGCAATTTCGCCATCACCACCACCGGCCAGGTAATCGATTCCGATACCAGCAATTACATCACCTACTATGACGAAGACGGCGTGGAGACTTATGAAAAGAAGTCCTGCTCCCCGGAGGGCATTGAAGGTAAGTACGGCGTTGATATTTCCGGCGGCAGCTTCGTTATCAACACCACCGATGACGCTCTTAATGCCAGCAGGGACGGAGACGGCTTTATCAGCATCTCCGGCGGCCAGGTCTTCCTTAACTCCTCCGGCGCTGATGCCATTGACTCCAACGGGGATATAAACATTTCCGGAGGCACGGTGCTTTCGGTTTCGACTCTGGGAAGCGAGGACGGCTTTGACTGCGACGGCAAGCTGACCATAACCGGCGGCATTCTTGCCGGCATCAGCGGTTCCAGCCATGAGTATGCCAGCTCCGGCTCAGCCACCACCACCCAGAACACCTTTGTTATCGGTTCATCCTATCTGGGCTCCCGGAATACCTCCATAGCCGTTACCAATTCTGCGGGAACGCCGGTATTCGCGCTGACTCTGCCGGATTCGTCCTTCAGTCTGGCCACTATTTCAGCTCCGGAACTGGCTGACAGCGACACCTACAGCATTCATTCCGGTGTTACCCTGACCTCCGGCGTAAGCTTCCGCGGACTTTATACGGAGATGCCGGCCTTCAGCGGCGGATCGGTAACCGGAACCATAACCACTGACAGCAGCACTCATGTTTATACCGCTCTTTCCGGCGGCGGCATGGGGCCCGGGGGCGAGCCTCCGGGAAGCAATGGCGGCGGCACCGGCCCCGGGGGTGAGCCTCCGGGGGGCAATGGCGGCACCAACCCCGGGGGCGAACCTCCGGGAGGGAACAGTGGCGGCACAGCTCCGGGAGGCGGCAGTTCAGGGGATATTACCTATGAAGCCGCGACCATGATTACCGCTGCGGAAACCCAGAACGGACAGACCTATGCCAGCTCCGCCGCAGATGTCAGCGCTCTCATCATCTCCGGCGCGATTTCGGCTGACATCGTTAATCCCGCGGTTACCAAAACCGGAGACTCGGACGGCGGCGATGACTGCAACTTTTACGGTCTTAACGCTGCGGTACTGGTGAAGGACAGCGCTATTGCCACCATCACCGGCGGCACCATCAGCACTCAGGCCACCGGAGCCAATGCGGTATTCAGCTACGGCGGTAACGGCGGACAGAACGGCGCGGACGGCGACGGCACCACGGTGATCATTTCCGATACGGTAATCACCACCACGGGCGGCGGTTCCGGCGGCATTATGACCACCGGCGGCGGCATTACCAAGGCCGAGAACCTCACGATTACCACCAGCGGCAATTCCTCCGCTCCCATCCGCACTGATCGCGGCGGCGGGGAGGTGTATGTCTCCGGCGGCACCTATACCTCCAACGGTCTGGGATCTCCGGCCATTTACTCCACCGCCAAAGTGCGTGTCGCGGAGGCCGTTCTGGTATCCAACCTTTCCGAAGGCATCTGCATCGAAGGGGAAAACTCCGTGGAGCTGGTAAACACCTCGCTTACAGCCAGCAATACCAAGAGAAACGGGAATGCCCAGTTCCTGGACACCGTCATGATGTACCAATCCATGTCCGGCGATGCCAATAGCGGCCAGTCTGAATTCACCATGACCGGCGGCAGCATTGAGAGCAAGAGCGGTCATGTGTTTCATGTGACAAACACCAATGCCAAAATCACGCTGAACGGCGTGGAGATCACCAACTCCGATCCGGAAAACATTCTCCTCTCCGTTTCCGATGACGGCTGGAGCGGCGGCAGCAACTCCGCGGCCCTGTATGCTTCCGATCAGTATCTCAGCGGCAATATCAAAGTTGGCAGCAATTCCTCCCTGACGCTGCAGCTGGAGAGCTCCACCTTTGCGGGCGCCATTGACGGCAGCATCGTAAATGCGGCGGGAACCACGGTATCCTCCTCTGCAGGAACTGTGGCCGTTACCCTGGCGGATTCCTCCAGTGTCTGGGAGCTTACCGGAGACAGCTACGTTACGTCCTTCACCGGCAATGCCTCTCAGGTCTACGGCAACGGCTACACCCTTTATGTGAACGGCGTGGCTCTGGAGGGTACGAACTAAGGGCTTAAGCATGAGCTCATGAATTCTTAAGCTTAAGATAAGAGAAAGGGCCGGACGTTCCGGCCTTTTTTGCTTTAAGGCGGCGGATCAGTGCGTATCAGCCCCGCCGGAAAATATCCCAAAAAATACCGTCGTTAATATCGTTCCGGCAGATATTTTTCAGAATTTTTGCGGTGAGTTTTTGGGAGTCAGAAATTCATGCGCTGAAGGAACCCGGCAAACACGCATGTCACAAGGTTTTCTGATTGGCGGAGGAGCTTGTCAAAGAGATCGTCTTTTCCGGATGTAGATACAAACATCCCCGGGAAGAAATGATAACTTACAGGAAGTGGATCTGAGAATGAGGCGGATCTGAGCATAAGGCGGATCTGAGCATAAGGCGGATCTGAGAATAAGGAAGAGGCAAAGAGGTGAGAAAGGAAGAAGAATGGGAAAGCAAAGAAGGAGAAAACTGGCTGGTTCAATAATGACCGATCCGAAAAAAGGAAGGGGGCTCATCATGAACCCCCACAGCTCTCCGGAACGTCCCTGTTCCGGTTCTTTATCGGCGGCGCTTATTTCAT
>NZ_JBGVBR010000217.1:0-6875 GCF_045225735.1 Succinimonas sp.
CCCTCTCAAGGAGCGTATGGCTGCTGACGGTGTTACCGACAAGGAACATTACAGAATTCCGGCAGAAGAAATCGCCGCTATGGAACAGCAGATGAATTCCTAATATCCTTAACTATAATCCTCCTTATTAATTTTGGCTTCCTTCCCGGAAGCCTTTTTTTGTTTTAATAAGCAGAAATTCCCCGCCCATCGCCCCCTTCCGGAGACAATCTCCGGACCTGGGTTATTATCTTCCTCCGGCCGGAATTCCGGTCTCCGGGAATTCAGAATTCCCGCGGCTCCGCAAACCTCATATTTTTAAGGATTATGCCGGTTTTTTATGATCCCCGGGCGCGGAATCAGGGGGAAAATCCTGAGAAACCTCCTGAGAAACCTCCTGATAATTTTAAGAGATTATCTCCGGACTTCATTATCATCTCCCGCTTAAATACCCTTTTGGTGAAATCCCGCCGCCCCCGATGACATCCACCCGCTCTATTGGAATCTCAGCCGGGTTTAATCCGGAGCGTGAAAGAATCCGGGAATGTATCCGCAATATTTCCCGCCGGGACTCCGGCAGCGCTCCCGGCGCCTCTCCTCAGGGCACCCTTTGAATCACAGCCTCCCTTTATAAATGGATCATCCCCCGCAAAAGGCTTATAATCCCGGGATACCGGGGTTTCCCGCTTATTTCGGGGAATAGAGAGAAACCGCCCTGCCGGCCCTGGCGCCGCGGGATCAGAATTATCAGAAAGCAGGATTCAGAAAACATGAAAGGACAGGCAATCAACATTATCGTATTCGCCCTCATCGCTGCCGCAAGCCTGGGATGCTCCTATTACCATCCCTCATTATGGAGTCTCAGCCCCTGGGATATCACCCATCAGCACCAGTACTGGGAATTCATTACCGGGAACTTTGCGCATTTCGACCTGCATCACCTTGCGGAAAACCTGGCCGGCTTCTTCATTATCTGGTTTTTCTTCTTCGCGGAATCCTGCGCCACCTGGGCCCACCGCCTGATCTCCTTCGCCGTGTCCGGTCTCGCCGTCACCTTAGGGATCTTCTTTTTCACCAACACTTCCGAATACGGCGGCATGTCCGGCGCCCTCCACGGCATGGTAACTGCGGCGGGACTCGCCCGGCTCCTTATCGAGCTTGACTGGAAGGGAGGCGTGATCCTGGCTGCCGTGGCCGCTAAAATCTACATCGATTTCAATCACCCGGAATTCGGCTTTGATGAAATCACCCGGAACATGTACGGAAACAACTTCCACTTCACCTCCCTGAATCAGCAGGTTAACGAGGTCTCCAACTATCAGGTATCGGCGCCGTCCCATCTTTACGGGGCCATTGCCGGCCTCGTTACCGGATTCCTCTTCTTTATCCATAATAAAAGAGGTTAACCCCCGAATCGGGAAAAGGCTGTTAAGGAAAAGGAGCCGGCAGCCAGAAGCCAGGGAAAGAGATAATCGGCCCGGAAGAGATCGCCGCATCATATCTGCGAGGATAAACAGAATCCCGGAGGCGCGGGATCTCTTAAGAGGAAAGGATGACTCCTTATTCCGCCCCGAGGACTAAGGAGAAAATGCGGCTTCCCCCCCCCCCCCCGGCTGCAGCGTCAGGAACAAAGGATTTCAGCTATGACCACCGCGCACATTATCATGGCCACCCTGTGGTAACGCCCCAATCACCCGCCGTTTCTTAAGGGATCACGCATCAGAGTACTGATGTTAAAAACCGCGCGGCGTTATCTTGATGCGGGCCGGATCGGGGAAATCTTCGCGGCGGGGGATCAGGCGGTGTTCTGGGGCGCTCTGGAAGCCAAAAACCCGGAGCTCCGGAGACTCGCTCAGGATCTCGTCTCCCGGGGCATCACGGTGGTACGGGCCGAGGATGCCTTTATCCGCTCCAACGGCCTCGGCTGCAACTATTACTATCCCTACTCCCTGGCCTTTGACGAAACCGGCATTTACTATGATCCCTGCCGGCCCTCGGATCTGGAAAGCATCCTCAGGCATCTCCGGGAACGCCCGGACTATCAGGATCTCCGCCTCCGCGGGGAAAAGCTCCGGGATCTTATTATTAAGGGCGGAATCACCAAGTACCGCTCCGGAATAACCCCAAAACCGGTTCCGGCAGTAACCGCTCTCCTCCGGGACAATCCCGGCAATTACGACAGGGTGATCTTCATTCCCGCCCAGGTGGATAACGATGCCTCGGTCATTACCGGGGGCCTTGGGTACACCAATATCTCCCTCCTCCGCCGGGTAAGAAAGGACAATCCCCGGGCCCTTATCATGGTAAAAATCCATCCTGACGTTCTTAACGGCCTCCGCGAGGGGCTTCCGGAGGCGGAGGAGCTCCAAAGACTGGCTGACTATATTGCCGCACCTGACACGGGCGCTCCGGATCTCGCGGAGATCGCCGATGAGGTGCACACCATAAGCTCCCTTGCGGGATTCGAAGCCCTGCTCCGGGGCAAAAAAACAGTGGTGTACGGGATGCCCTTCTATGCCGGCTACGGCCTTACCCGGGATGTCAGCATTGAGGACGGAAACGAAATCGCCCGGGCGGCTGCGCTCCGCCGCGGAAACTCCATACGGGATCTCACGGATCTCATTATCGGGGCCCTTCTTCTTTACCCCCGGTACTATAACTGGGATACCGGAGCCGCAGCCACGGCCGAGGAGATTGCGGAAACCCTGATGTCCCATCCTCAGGGCACGCGGTATCACCGGGTTTTTCAGGGGGGAGCAAGGATTTATGCCGGGATAATGAAGGTCTGGCGAATGCTTGCAGGAAGGAGCTCCCGAATGGGGTAAAAACTCCCCGAAAAGGATTCCTGCTCACCTGATGCCAAGGGAATGCTTTCAGGAAAAATCTTCCCGCTGATTTTCTTTATCCCGGGCTTCCCTCTTTCTGATTCCGGGGGAGGAAGATTAAGGGCCGCTTAAAACAATCCGCCTCTTTAATGCGAAAACCCCGCAGGGATCTGCGGGGTGCTTTCTTTTAAAGAGAGCGGACGAAAAAGACGCTCCCGTCTTCGGCATCGCTCCTGAAAATGCTCAGGCTCAGTGCCGGCTCTTAAAGGCCGCCATAAAATCAGTAAGAGCCTTAACGCCTTCCAGCGGCATGGCATTATAAAGGCTGGCCCGCATGCCGCCCAGCACGCGATGTCCCTTGAGGCCGCTGAGACCGGCTTCCTTGGCTTCCTTCAGGAAAGCATCGCTCAGGCTCTCATCCCGGAGATTGAATACCACATTCATGCGGGAACGGTACTGAGGATCCACCTTGTTCACATAATAGCCATCGGAAGAATCAATGCAGTCGTAAAGGAGCGCGGCCTTTTCCTTATTGCGCTGTTCCATGGCCTCGAGACCGCCGATTTCGTCCTTGATCCACTTGAATACCAGTCCGGACAGATACCAGGCAAAGGTATTCGGGGTATTGAACATGGATCCCTTGTCCCGGGTGATCTGGAAGCTGGACACATCCGGAGTGAACGGAGCCGGTTCCTTAATGAGATCATCGCGGATAATAACCACGCAGAAGCCGGAGGGGCCGATATTCTTCTGAGCGCCGGCATAGATAATGCCGTACTTGGTCACATCCAGCGGACGGGAGAGAATAGTAGAGGAAGCATCGGCGATCAAAGGAACGCTGCCGGTATCCAGGGGTTCAAAGATTTCGATGCCGTGAATGGTCTCATTCATGCAGTAATGCACATAGGAGGCAGCGGGATCCAGCTTGAGAGCATCCATATTGAGAGAATGCTGGCCCTTATCGTTCACGCATTCCAGCTCCAGGGCATTCACTCTGGTATACTTCTTTGCTTCCTTGAGAGCATAGCCGGACCAGGCTCCGGTATGGACATAGTCGGCAGAGCCGTCCTTGGAGGCCAGATTCATGGGAACATTGGCAAACATGCCCCGGCCGCCGCCGTGCATGAACAGCACCTGATAATTATCCGGAAGCCGCAGGATATCCCGAAGATCCTGAACCGCTTCATCGGCAAGAGCCTGATATTCCTTGGAGCGATGAGACATTTCGATAACGCTCATGCCCAGTCCGTTATAGTTAAGAAATTCCTTCTGCGCCCGGGCCATTACCGGTTCCGGAAGCATAGAAGGTCCAGCTGAAAAATTATAAACTTTAGTCATCTCAAAGCGGCCTTTGGAAAGTTGGAAATAAAGGTGTTCCTGCCTTTATCGCATCTGACGGACGCGGCGTACAGCCTGAATCCGGTCAATCACGGCGCAACGCAGCCTGCCCCGGGCAGAACTCCATAGCGGCTCCGGAGAAGCATCCCCGGCCCGAAAATTATATCATAATTGGCCGCGGCATTTTTAACCTTCCGAGAAGGCCTCCTGGCAGAAAAGCCCGGGAAAGCCGGGAAATGACAGGATCTTCCCGGCCCTGACGCGTAACGGTACCTCCCGATTCCGCCGGGCCCCAGCCGTTACCGCCCTCACTCTTCCGGCGCTTAGCATCCCGGCCGCAAATGAGGTACACTGATCCCGTGCCCAGGCGAAAAATGAAAGGAGCCGTCATGTCAGCAAAAGCCCCCCTTAATCAGGTAACGCTAAATCCGCTGGATCTCCGGGATCAGGAACAGTTTATCACCGCTAATCAAACCGCATTCAACTACGGAGCTCTGGAAGAATTCGGGTTACGAGACGATCATTTTGAAGAAGACGGGAATGTTATTTCGCGGGACACCATTCGGGAGGCCATTTCCGCGGGAACCGCCTTCCGCATCATCGCAGACGGCAAGCCCGCCGGCGGCGTCGTTATCAGAACCGCGGAAACCGGGGTTACCTGGATCTCCTCTTTGTGACTCCGGAACTCCACAGCCGCGGCATCGGCGCCGCAGCCTGGCAGGCTGTTGAAAGGATGCATCCCGAAATTACCGTCTGGGAAACCGTAACGCCTTATTTTGAAAAAAGAAACATCCACTTTTACATTAACCGCCTGGGTTTTCGGCTCGTGGAATTCTTTAACAGTCATCACCCCGATCCGCATGAACCTGAAGCCGAAGGCACCGGAAACAGCAGCTCCGGCCATAGCGGCCCTCCTGATGAAATGTTCCGCTTTGAAAAGGAGATAAAACTGCCATCACGCTGAAATCATCCGGTTTCCGGGAATTTTAAGATCGCCGGAACCAGCAAGGAAGCCACTGCCCCATGACGGGAACAAGACTCCTTTGATGACACCGGAATCCCAGGGGCCTCATGATTTCCGCCCCTGAGGTTCTCCCATGCCATTCCGGATTCCCGGCGCGCCTGCCCTCCCTTTATCCGTGGGATATTTGCGGGCGGTTCCGGTATTTTTCATTTCCGGTCATGCTGTCTCCGGTTTTCCGGCAGAAGAAAAGGTTTAATCCCCTTCTGTTCATAAAAGACCTCTGTCCTTAACCCGGGATCGCAGGGAGTATTTCAGAAATCAACGACATTTTCGGAGCCGGATATCCTCAAACTTACATATAGATTATAATCTGGTTATTTAAGTAACAGCAGCAGCACTGCTATCCGAAACATCTTAATTCATACAATCAGCCAGTCTCTGAAGTTCTCCCATAAAACATCTCCTCAATAAAATCACGCTGTGGATAACTCAGATGTCTGGACGCTCCCGAACCCAAAAAAGATATTCACAGTTAACCATCTTGCTGTCATCAGCTTCAAAACCCTTGTATTACAAAGACTTGTGCTGCTAATGTTATATTTTTGCGATCGGTTTTGGAACAGGATAATAACAGCCATCATCAGAATTAAAATTTTAGCACATCCGTTATACACAACTATAAAAAGTAAACTCAGCTCGTAACGAATTAGCATATTATCGCTATGATACACACATATTTTCACAACCTTAAAAGATAATGTTTTCCTGTTTACAGATGATAAATATCGTCTATACTATGAAACATCGTTTTTTCCATCAGGTAGTATCATGGCCAAAAAGATATTAAAAAACCGGCGGCAAGCCGAGATTGCAAAAGAAAAGAGTCAAAGACTGCTTTGTGATTCCGTTTTTAAGCTCCTGTTCAGTGACATGGAGAATGTCATTAAACTCTATACTGAGCTAAGCAGCTCAGCTGACAAGAACAGCAACAAGAACAGCAAGATCTCCATTGAAACTCTCACCGATATGACGCTGTCAGCTTCGCTGAGAAACGATCTGGGGTTTTCTGTCACCGTCGGGAAGAAATCCCGCCTTTATCTTGTGGAAGCTCAGAGCACCCCTTGTCCCAATATCGGGCTCAGAATGAATGAATATCTTGTCAGCACCTACCGGCAGTATATTCATCGCCATAAACTGAAGAATTTGCGTTACAACAAGCAGAAAACAATGCATCTTCCGGCCCCAGAATTCTATGTCATCGCCTCTTACGATTACGGGCCCAGCAATCCCCGGAAAAAAGAATATGCGTTTTCTGAAATGTTTGACAGTATGCCAAAAAGCAAGTACGACTTTACGGTCTTTGTAATCAATGATGAAAACAAAGAAACAATTACAGGCCAATACATCGGTTTTTGCAAAATTTATAAAAAATTCAGCAAAAAGAGACGATCTGACATAAAATCAAAAGAGGAATGCGGTATGAACAACAAGACGACCAGCGATCAGACCAACAACCAGACAACCGATGATCGGACGATTATGCGCGAGGTCATTGAAGAATGTCAAAGCAAGGGATACCTGGTATCTTTTCTTGAAAAGCACCGAAATGAACTGGAGAACATCATGATTGAAGAAATGGAGTACGCAGAATCTTTCGATGAATATATGGAAAGATCCAACAAAGAAGCCGTTAAAAAGGCCGAACCTCGTATCGCCAAAGAAGCCGTCAAAAAGGCCGAACCTCGTATCGCCAAAGAGGCCGTCAAAAA
>NZ_JBGVBR010000218.1:0-2193 GCF_045225735.1 Succinimonas sp.
GCCGATACCGGCATGCACATGTCTCACTGCCTGATAATCATGGCTCTGGCCATGAGCTTCGCCATGACGCTGCCTATCAGCACTCCTCCGAATGCTCTGGCTTATGCTACAGGCGATATCACCAACAAGGACATGATGAAGTCCGGCGGTTTGGTTTCTGTAATCTGCATGCTGGTGGCTTTTGCCGCTCTCTATGTCATTGAGCAATTCTCCTGATATTGCTCCCGAGGCCTCCCGCGGGAAGATTATTGCGCTGGCAGACTGCAATAACTTCTTCGTTTCCTGCGAGAGGCTTTTTCGGCCCGATCTTAAGAACCGCCCGGTGGTGGTTCTTTCCAACAATGACGGCTGTGTGATTTCCCGTTCCAACGAAGCCAAGGCTCTCGGCATCAAAATGGGAGTTCCGTTCTTCCAGATCGCCGATCTGGCCCGCCGGTATCGCATCGCCGCCTTCAGTTCAAATTTTCCGCTGTATCTTGACATCTCCCGCAGAGTGACCAGCACCCTGGAGGAATTCTGTCCCCGGCTGGAGAACTACAGCGTTGACGAATCCTTTCTGGATCTTTCCGGTCTGGACAGGCTTTACGATATTCCGGCATACTGCCTTAAAATCAGAGAGACAGTAACCCGGAATACCGGTATTCCCATATGCGTGGGGGCGGCCGCCACCAAAACCCTGGCCAAGGCGGCCAATCATGCCGCAAAAAAGAACTTTATTCCGGGAGGAGCGGCGGTGATTCTTGATGAGGTCACCCGAAGAAGGGTTCTTAAATGGACGCCGGTGGGAGATATCTGGGGGGTGGGATCCCGGCTGGAGCCCAAAATCCGCGAAATTCTGCATGCCGGGGATGCCTGGGAATTTGCCGAATGCGACGAATACCGCCTCCGGCATAACTTTAACAAAACCGTTTACGGCACCTGGAAGGAGCTTAACGGGGAGAGCTTTTTTGAGCTGGAGGATCAGCCCCGCCCGAAAAAGCAGATGATGTGGAGCCGCACCTTCGGAAACCGGATTGCGGATTTCGGCCTCCTCCGGGAAACCATGGCCGGATTTGCCGTAAGCATTATGCAGAAGCTCCGGGAGGAACGCCAGTATGCCGGAACCATGGGGATCTTCATAAGCTCCAGCCCCTTTGATCCCCGGCCCTGCAGCGATTCCGCCACTCTGGATCTGGGGTATCCCGTAAACGACACCGTAACCGTGCTTAACGGTCTTAATTTCCTTCTGGAAAAAATCTTCCGGCCGGGGGTGCCCTATGCCCGGGGCGGCATCATTCTCTGCGATCTCTCCCTGACGCCGGAGTTTCAGACGGATCTCTTCGATCCCGTAAAACAGCCCGGGCCGGATGATGAAAAGCGGAAAAAACTGATGGCCACCATTGATCTCATAAACTCCCGGGGCCGGAACACCATTTTCTTCGCGGCGCAGGGCCGGGCCGGAACCGCCAAGGTCTCCCGGCAGACCCGATTATCCCCGGCCTATACCACCTCCTGGAAGGATGTGCCTAAGGTACGGTGACTTAATTACTGCCGGAAAGCTGCTCCTTAAGAGCCTGGGCGGCTTCGTCGGCCTTCTTTTTCTGGGCCTCCAGCTCTTCATTCAGGGAATTTGCGGCAGCCTCGGCCTTCTTCTTCTCAGCCTCCAGCTGTTCATTCAGAGAGTTTGCCGCAGCTTCGGCCTTCTTCTTCTCGGCTTCCAGCTGTTCATTCAGGGAATTTGCGGCAGCCTCAGCCTTCTTCTTCTCGGCCTCCAGCTTATCCTGAAAAGCTTTGGCGGCTTCATCAGCCTTCTTCTTTTCCGCTTCAATGCGGCTTTGAAGATCTTGGGCGGAATTCCCGGCGGCGCTCTTGCTTATTTCAGCCGGAGCGGCCGTCTCTTCCTTTCCGGAGACGCCGGTGTTTGCCGCGCCGGAAGCTTCGGAAGCCGCCGGACTTGCAGCGCCTGCTGCCGGAGCCTCGGAGTCGCCGCAGGCGCTTAACAGCAGCGCGGCAATGCCCAAACCGGCCATAGCCCGGCAGATTTTACTCATGGTCGTTTTCGTAGTCTTTTGCATGGTCATATTATTTTCCTCTGTGTGTAATCAGGTTAAAAAAGGTCTGCCCCGGAGAGATAAAGCAGTCCTGCTTTGTTCATCTTCCGGAAAGCCGTCTCTGATGGTATATCTGACGTTGCAGGATAGAATATCATGCTAA
>NZ_JBGVBR010000219.1:0-3955 GCF_045225735.1 Succinimonas sp.
TATTATTGCAAATTCACTAAAAAATCATGTATTTACGTATAGTGTTGTATTTAATTATTTTTTACCGATAATGGTTGTAATTACACAATTATTCCTCGGAACTTCATTACTGTTCCTTCCCGCATTGACTGTGAGGGATGGCTATATCCGTTGTCTCCTGCAGTCCGCCTGGGGAGGAGCGGACATCTCATCCGCGCCCGTGCAGGGGATTCACCGGAAAAGACAATCAGGAAATCCCGGAAATATTCGTCAGGGACGCGCGTAGTCAACGATCAGATTAGACGGAAAAGGTTGTGTGCACGATTTTTTTTGTCAAACACTGACAACATAAGGCTTGGCTAATTTATCGTCGAAACTGCAGTCAGCAAAATAAAGTTGTTTCGCAGGGAACTTAAGAGGGAGGTGAAAGAAAGAAGCTGAGATTTTCGTGGCTCCTCCTACTGGACTTGAACCAGCGACATACGGATTAACAGTCCGCCGTTCTACCGACTGAACTAAGGAGGAACTCAAAACATCGCCCGGCCCGGAAGCCGGAACTTTTGCATGGGCGTAATAATACGGATTTCAGTGCTGCTTGTCAAATAATTATTGTATTTTTCCCTGAGGCCGCCCTTTTTTGGCTGTTTTTCCGCCGTTTTTCCGGCTTCGGGGCGGATTTTGCTGTTTTTTTGCCTTCTCCGGGGCCCGGATTCAGTTTTGCTGTTACAATTTCAGGAGCTGCGCGTCCCCTGTCCGGAGCTTCCGGGCCGGAGAAGGCGGCTTTTTTTGAGATCACAGTTTTTCGGGAGGCTTTTATGCATCAGGAAGACGGGGGCAGATCCTTCAGGCTATGTTCATCCTACAGCCCGGCCGGGGATCAGCCCGAGGCCATCAGAGTTCTGACAGCGGGCATCAAGGCGGGGAAGCCGCGGCAGGTGCTTCTGGGCGTGACCGGCTCCGGCAAAACTTTCACCATGGCCAATGTGATTCAGAATGTGCAGAAGCCCACCATTATCATGGCCCACAACAAAACTCTGGCCGCTCAGCTTTACGGAGAGATGAAGGGCTTCTTTCCGGACAACGCCGTGGAATACTTTGTTTCCTATTATGACTATTACCAGCCTGAGGCCTATGTTCCGGCCTCCGATACCTATATTGAAAAGGATGCCGATATCAACGAGCATATCGAGCAGATGCGGCTTTCCGCCACCAAAGCTCTTCTGGAGAGACGGGACGTGATCATCGTGGCATCGGTAAGCGCCATTTACGGTTTGGGCGAGCCCCGGGAATATATGGAGATGCTGCTCAATCTGTCAGTGGGGGAGCCCATAACGCCTAAGAAGATCATGGACAGGCTTTCGGAAATGCTCTACACCAGGAATGAGCTGGATTTTCAGAGAACCACCTTCAGAGTTCACGGCGATGTCATTGACGTCTTTCCGGCCGAGTCTGATTCCCTGGCGGTGCGCATCGAGCTTTTTGATGATGAGGTGGAAAGAATCTCCACCTTCGATCCCCTTACCGGACATCTTCATGAGAATCTGCCCCGGGTTACCATCTATCCCAAAAATCAGTATGCCACCACTCAGGCGGTTATTAACCGGGCTCTCGGGGAAATCAAGACGGATCTTCAGGCCCGCTGTCAGGAGCTCCATGAAGCCGGGAAACTGGTGGAGGAGCAGCGGCTTTACGAAAGAACCATGAATGACATTGAAATGATGCAGGAGCTGGGGTACTGCTCCGGTATTGAAAACTATACCCGTTATCTCTCCGGAAAGAAGCCCGGAGAACCGCCTCCCTGTCTTTTTGACTATCTTCCGGAGGACAGTCTGCTGATAATAGACGAGTCTCATGAGACCGTCCCGCAGATCGGTGCCATGTATAAGGGGAATCTGTCCCGGAAGCAGACCCTGGTGGATTTCGGCTTCCGGCTGCCCTCGGCTTTGGATAACCGCCCGCTCAGGTTTGAAGAATTTCAGAAGATTCAGCCGCAGACCATCTATGTTTCGGCCACTCCCCGGGATTACGAGCTGGACGAGGCCGGGGGAGTGTCGGCAGAGCAGGTGGTGCGGCCCACGGGACTTCTGGATCCGGAAATCGAGGTACGTCCGGTGGCCAGTCAGGTGGATGACGTGATGAGCGAAATCCGCGCCTGCGCTCAGAAAAACCAGCGGGCTCTGGTTACCACCCTGACCAAGAGAATGGCGGAAAACCTGACGGAATACCTGGAGGAGCACCAGATTCGGGTACGCTATCTGCACTCCGATGTGGATACGGTGGAACGCATGGAAATCATCAGGGATCTCCGGCTGGGGAAATTTGACGCCCTGGTGGGGATTAACCTTTTGCGAGAAGGTCTGGACATGCCGGAGGTGGCGCTGGTGGCTATTCTGGATGCGGACAAGCAGGGCTTTCTGAGATCCGAAATGGCGCTTATTCAGACCATGGGGAGAGCCGCCCGCAATATTTACGGCCGGGCCATTCTCTATGCCGATACGGAAACCCCGGCCATGAAGGCGGCGATGAACGAAACCCGCCGCCGCCGTTTCAAGCAGGAAAAATTTAATAAGGAGCATCATCAGAAGCCAACGCCGCTGGTGAAGCCGGTAAATGATATTCTGGACATTGCGGCTCCTTACGGGAAGGGCGCGGAGATCCCGGCGGAGCAGGGGCTTTCCGGCGATCTTAAGAAGGATCTCTCCCGGATAAAATCGGATAAGGAGATTCTGGAGCTTATGAAGGCATATGAAGGAAAGATGAAGGAGGCGGCCCGCAACCTGAAGTTCGAGGAGGCGGCTCATTTCCGGGATCTGATGCGGGAGTGCGAAAATGTGATGAAAAGTCTTTGAACTCTTCCCCTGAATCGGAGTCTCCGGATCAGGACGGCTCCGGACATGTGGAAAATTTTGCGGAAATTTACTAGAATTGTCCTGCCGTTTTTCCTGCGGCTTTCTTTAAAAAAACAGGCAGCCGTCAAGGAAGAGAAAGACGGAGCCGTTATAATGGACGGACGGATCTGCGAGACCTCATGAAGGCTCCTAAAGCTTTCCACGATCCGTTTTCAGATGACTCGTTAAACAACAAGAAGAGGCAGTTTCAGATGAATTACTGTAAATATATCCCTATCGATGTTCTGAACGGGCTGGGAACCAGATGCACTCTTTTTGTTGCCGGCTGCGAACACCACTGTCCGGGCTGCTACAATCAGTCCACCTGGAATGTTAATGCGGGTTTTCCGTTCACCGATGAGATGTGCGACCAGATCATTCAGGATCTTAATGACACCAGAATCCGCCGGCGGGGGCTTACTTTGACCGGAGGAGACCCTTTGCTGCCGGCCAACGTTCCCGCAGTTAAGGCGATCTGCGAAAGAGTGCGGCGGGAATGTTCTCTGGACAAGGACATCTGGGTTTGGACCGGATACCGCAAGGATGAGCTTACCCCGGAGCAGCTGGAGGTGGTAAGCCTAATTGATGTTCTTATTGATGGCAAATTTGAACAGGATAAAAAGGATCCCTCTCTGGAATTCCGGGGCAGCAGCAATCAGGTGATCTACCGTTTCAATCGTTCCTACGCCGCCTGGAAAGCAGATCTTCCGGTGAAAAAGGACTGATAGGAGGCCGGCCCAGGTTACCGGTTAAAAACAGGGGCAATGCAAGTAATGCTCTTGCGCCCCGATGTTCCCGGATTTGGCTGACACCGTATCTCATTATCGTTGCCGCCGCAGTCATTAGTTTCTCAGACCTGAACCCCGTATCGGGGTTATCTTCCAGTCTCCATGCATGCAGAACTGACCATGTGTTGCATATCCATCAGGCGACTCTTCGCAGGATCAATCATTTACAGCAGGGTTATGTTGTTGCAAAATGCAATAGAATTTGCAAATAAGAATTTGATAAAGCCCGTTTTCTTGCAAAATGATAAAAAGCAGGATGTTCTCCTGACCTGTTCCTCGCATTCTTTCCTTAATGGCACT
>NZ_JBGVBR010000220.1:0-21871 GCF_045225735.1 Succinimonas sp.
GATCCCCGGGAATTCCCCTCAAAAATATAAAATATTTACGGACGGGATTTTTATCATGAGCCTCTCATAATTATTGTCTCCGGCCCCGGAAAGGCGTGTCTGAGCCTCCGGAAGGCAGCGCTACGGCTTATTTGCCAATTCTCCGGACGCCGGCATGCTTAAATATGCGGCGTCCGGAGAACCGGATCACTGACAGGAAGAGGACAGCATGAGCGCGTGGACAATTTACAGCATCGGGGATGCGGCCTTTTTAAGATCCGTGCTGAACGGCATCGGGATGATCTTTAACTCCGGTCTTACCGGATCTCTGGCTGCGACAGCCCTCCTTCTGGCGGTGATCTTTCAGGGCTTTCTGGGAAGCGTCAAGGGAACCGGCATCTCCTGGGGGCAGCTTCTCATGGTGTTTCTGCTCTATCTCCTCTTCTTCGTTCCCCGGGCGGAGGTGGCCATCCACGACGTCTATTCCGGCCGCATCTACCCGGTGTCCGGAGTGCCTCTGGGCATTGCCGCCGCCGGAGGCATTGTGTCCGGCATGGGCCGCAAAACCGCCGAAACCTTTGAAACCGCCTTCGCCGTCCCCGAAGCGGAAAAGCGCGGCTTTGCCAATTCTCTCATGCTGCTCTACCGGCTCCGGGAGGTGATCGGCAAGGCCCGGCTTCTGGCGGATTCCCCCGGCGGCCGGGGCTCGTTTGCGGAAAACTGGAAAAACTACTTCAAGGAATGCACCCTCATCGGCATTGACCTGGGAGCACTGTCTCCCGACAGGGTGTTTCAGGCGGAAAACGTCATCTCCGGGACGGCCTTTCTGTCGGATATCTACGGCACGGCCCTGAATACGGGAAGCGGCTCCCGGAATCTGACCTGCCGGGAGGCCCACGAGGAGCTCGGCAAATATTCCGCCCATGTGTACATGCCCCTTTTTACCGAAAAGCTCCGCGCCGCCTCCCGCTCTCCCGGCCTTCCGGGGGATCAGGACTACCTGAGCGGAAACGGCTTTGACAGTCCCGGGGTTCCGGATATCCAAAGCGCTCTGGACGCTCTGGGGAAGTCCGGGGTCAGCGTCAGCAACTACATGCTCTCCCAGGTGCTCCTGCCCATCTACCGGGAGGCCGCCCGGGAAAAGTATCAGGACGAGCATGCCTACAGCGCCGCCGTGATGCTGTCGGATGCCATCCAGTCCCGGAATACGGAAATGGCGGCCGAACAGAGCCTGTTCTTTACCTCCGTGCGGCCCTTTCTGACGTTTTTCGAGGCCCTGGCCTATGCCATCGCCCCCTTCATGTGCTTTGCCCTGCTGCTGGGAACCGGCGGCCTCACTATGATGGGACGCTACCTGCTCCTCATGATCTGGATCCAGCTCTGGCAGCCTCTGCTCGCCGTGGTGAACCTCTACATTCTCATGAGCAGCAGAAAGGCTCTGTCCGCCATGGCCGTCCCGCCCGAAAGCTGGGAAGGCATCGCCGCCATGCACCGGGCCATCGGAGAATATCTGGGCACCGGGGGCATGCTGGCGGCGGGAATCCCGGTGCTGTCCACCCTGGTGCTGTACGGCGGCGTGCAGGGACTTATGTCCATTGCGGGCCGGCTCTCCGGAAGGGAGCATCTTAACCCCCAGATCCTGGCGCCCCGATCCGCCTCGGCCCCGGAGCTCCTGAGGCAATCCCCGCTTCTGGAGATGAACCGGCTTTCCGGAGGAGTGGCTCCCGGAGGCCAGAGCTTCCTCCCCGGAGTCTCGTTTACCGGCGCCCTGGACAAGGCCGTGTCCCGTCAGGAGGCCGTGGCCGCCTCCTCGGAGGAAGCCTTTCAGGAAAACCTGACCCGGGCCCGGACAGCCTCCCGGGGAACCTCAGTAACCCGAAGCTCCCTGGAAAGCGCCGGCAGGCATATCGGAGCCTCAACCTCGGAAGCCGCCGGGATCATTAACAGTCAGAGTCAGGAGATCGCCAGCCGTCTGGGCCTCTCCCAGTCCGAAACCAACACCGTGCGAGGCGCTCTGGGGGCCCTGTTTTCCGGGCTCAGCGCCGCAGCCGGTCATCTGGCCTCCATGAGTCTCTCCCGGGACGGGAGCTCCGGGAGGGAGAGCCAGATCTCCCGGCTCCACGGAGAACTTGAGACGGCCTCCCAAAGCGAGGAGCTCAAGGCCGCCTACAACGAGGCCGTGTCCCGGGACATTGCCCGGGGCGTTACCGAAACCTCCTCTCAGGGCATTTCCGAATCCGCCGCCCGGGCTCTCCAGAAAAGCGCCCGGAAAGCGGTGCAGGATCGCCAGGAGCTCTCAAGGCTCCGTTCCGAGAGAACCGCCTTCAGCGCGGAAAACCGTTTTGACGGCGGCACCGTAAGCCGCTTCGCCTCCCGGAACCCCGCGGTCATGAAGCGGCTCATGGAGCTTAATGCCTTGGACCGCAGCCTTTCCGCCCGCACGGAGGAGCTTCTGCCCCTGATGAACTCTCTTCTGCCGGATCGGGCTCAGGCCTATGCCGCAGCCGCCCTGACCGCTCTTAACGAAAGAAATCCGGTGCAGGGCTGGGAGCTTATCAAGAAAGCCCTGTCCGTCAAAAAGGGAGACTTCCGGGAAATATCTGATGCCGACTTCCCGGCCGCCCCTATCCCGGACAGTTCCGGAAAGCTCTCATCCAATGATCCGGGATCTCCGGCATTGCCGGCAGCTTCGGGATCTCCCCGGCCTCCGGAAGACATTAACCCCCGGGAATACTACGAAGGGAAGGCCGCGGAGATCCGGGCCCGGGAAACCCCATCCGCCATTGCGGCCGGAGAGGAGGCCCTCCGCCGGGACATGCTCTTAGAGCCGGCGCCCCGGGGAAGCACCCTTCATAAAACCCCCGGAGCGGCAGGAGATCCCCGGAAAGCCCGGCTGTCTCAGCCGGATCAGCGGGTGTACGAGGCCTTCCGGAAACAGGAGACCCTGTCCGGAGAGACGCTCCAGGATTTTGAAAGAGCCCATCCGGACGCCTCCGAAAGATTCGCCGTGATAAACCGCCTTAAAGCCATGGCGGCCGGGAACGGAGATACTCTGAACATGGTGAAGCAGAAATAAGCGGCAAGGCTGACAAGAAAGCGCCGATGAGGAATTGAAACGAGCGCATCCGGGAGAGACGGATAATCCCGCGAAAGCCTGCCGGAGCCGGAAAAGCTTTCAGGAGAGGGGAGACGGGAGAACAGGAGAACGGGAAAATGACGGACTAATCATTTTTCGCATATGTCATTGCGCGGCACCGGCTCCGGATGCGATACTGAAAACCGGGGGAAGCAGGGACAGCGGGCGGCTGTCTCAGCAGATCTGCTGTCTCGTCGGCGCGGCAATTGCCGATGTCGGCGCTTCTGAAAAAGCAAGCTCACAAAAACAGGGTGATACATGGCGCGTCAGGATCCTTTCAAAGAATACTTCAGAGAAGCCGAGCCTGAAAAGCAGGAAAAGATCTTTGCCTGGCGCACGGGAATCGGTCTCCAGGCGGTTGACGGGCTTAAGACATCGGATTATCTCAGGGATATCGCTGTCCGCAATATCGCGGGGGAGATATCCTTTGCAGAGGCTGATAAGCTTCTTGAGACCCATTACAGGGATAAACCGGCGCCTGCTGCGGATGACCGCGCGGAGGAGGCCGACAAGGTGGCGGCCAGAATTGCGGCGCTTTTATCAGAGAAAGCCTTCAGTTTTACCCCGCAGGAGTATCTTGCCATTCACCGCAGGCTGTTTGCCGGCATCTATCCTCACGCAGGCTGCCTCCGGGAATGCAATATCACAAAGAAGGAATGGGCGCTGAACGGCGGCACCGTTATTTACAGCAGCGCCGCGGAGCTAAGCGCGACGCTGGATTATGACTTCGCGGAAGAGAAGAGGTTTTCGTACCGGAATCTTTCCATGGACAAGATCATCCGGCACCTTGCGGTATTCATATCAAGGCTGTGGCAGATTCACGTATTCAGAGAGGGAAACACCAGAACGACAGCAGTGTTCTTCATCAGGTATCTGAGAGCACTCGGCTTTGCAGAGATCAACGACACTTTTGCGGGGAATTCCCGGTACTTCCGAAACTCCCTGGTGCGGGCCAACTGCAATGACCTGAAAAACGGCATCTGTGAGACAACAGAGTACCTGGAACTCTTTCTGAGAAATCTGCTTCTGAACAAGAACCATCCGCTTCATAACCGGACATTGCGCCTTCGCGAAACTATGAAAGCGCCGGAAAAAGCGGACATTGACCCTCAAAAAGCAAACATTGAAACAGAATTGCGGGGCTAAAAGCGAACATTGGAGATTCATTTACGGCGAATACGGCTTCTCACGCATGCCGATTACCGGAGGAGCTTGGCTTCCAAAGGATCTTTGGCAGATCAGATGTTCAGAAGGTTCCGGGCCTGAAACCCGCAAGAAGCTCCGCGCTGCTTCGTGAGATGACAGAGAAAGGCTTCATAGAATCGGTTACGGGGCCGGGAAAAGGAAAGCGCCGCTTCAGTTTAGTTTTCTCCGGCCGCCCTTTCTTCATGCCATCATGGTATCAGGGAGCCAGCCTGCTGATGTCCCAGCCCCCGGCGTCATTTTTGTCATAAATGAAACGGTCGTGGAGGCGGCTGGGACGGCCCTGCCAGAACTCAACGCTGTGGAAAAACACCCGGAAGCCGCCCCAGAATGAGGGCACCGGGATCTCGCCCTTGCTGAACTTTTCCTTAAGCTCCATGAACTTGCTTTCCAGAGCGGCTCGGGCGCTGATCCGGGAGGACTGATGGGAGGTCCAGGCTCCGATCTGGGAATCCCGGGGCCGGGAGGTGAAATATTTCATGACTTCTATCGGGGTAAGCTTTTCGGCATGGCCCAGAAAGGCCACCTGGCGTTCCAGCATAAACCAGGGGAACAGAATGGCGATCCGGGGATTCCCCAGAAGCTGCTGCGCCTTGCGGGAGCCGTAGTTGGTGAAAAACACCAGGCTCTTTTTGTCGTAATTCTTCAGGAGCACCATGCGGCTGGTGGGCTGTCCCTCGCTGTCCACGGTGCTGACCACCATGCCGGTGGGATCCGGCATGCCGGAATCGATGGCCTCCTTCAGCCACTTTTCAAAAAGATCTATGGGTTCCGGGGTCAGATCCTCCCGGGAAAGTCCGCCCTCTGAGTAAATTCTTCTCAGACCGGATACATCAATCATTTCTATAAAGCTCCGTTAAACTGTAACCTGAACGCCTGACTGCCTGTCATCTCCCAGTTTTTTCTCTCTCAGGTCTTTCTCTCTCAAAAATCATTGCTCCAACCCGGAAAGATCCCGGTAAAGCTTGCAGCCCGGCTCCGAATCAAGCTCGCAGGCCAGACGGGCCAGGAAAACGGCCTTGCCTTTATTGGAGGCAAGAACGCCTTTCTGGTACATGGATGCCAGATTGTAGCAGCCCTGACCTTCCCCCAGGGAACAGGCCTTCTCAAAAAAGGCTGCTGCCTTGAGGTAGTCCTGGGGCACGCCGTCCCCTTTAAGGTACTGAAAGCCCAGATAATCGCAGCCCAGAAGATAGTTAAGGGAGCAGGCCTTCTCAAAATAATCCCGGGCCTTAAGAAAATCCTTTGGCATGGTATCACTGCCCTGAGCATGGAGAATCCCCAGACTGGCGCAGCTCCTGCCGGAATCATATTCACAGCCCTTAAGAGCATAAGTCAGAGCCAGATCCGTATCCGGAGGCGTATCCTTGGTGCCCCGGGTATAGATATCGCTGAGATCCGAGCAGGAATCCCCGTTATGCTGTTCGCAGGAGGCCTTAAGAGCGGCAAGCTCGCTGTCCCGGGAGTCTTCGCATCCGGTAAGTCCGGTAAGCGCCAGAAATCCCGTAAAAAGGCTTCCCGCAAGGGAGAGTACATTCATGTTTGCGTAAGTGTTCAGGAAGAAAAAATCCTTTGCGTTAATTCTCCGGGGAGGACTTCCAGGAATCCCGTCCCGGCGGCGGCCGGAACCTCAGGATTCCCGTCGTCTTTTCATCTCGTGGTTCTGATTGTTTCACAAACCGGCGATCCTGTAAATACCTCCGGTTCTGCTCCGGCTTCGGAAACTCTGCGTGCATCTCTGTCTTTGCGGGCGGGGCAAAACTCAGAATTCAGCCATGCTCGCTTATCCCCCGAAAATGTCCTCATAGGTTTCGTATGCGCCGGTTCCCGCAGCAGCGCCCCGGGCATCCTCCAGCATCGCCTCGATGGCGGGACAGACTTTAGCCTGCCTTCTCCGGAATTCATCAAGAAGATCCTGACCGGAGAAACCTTCCGAGATTAGCTCGGAAAGAATTTGCCCGGCGAATTCTCCGACGCCGGAAACATCAGGCTCCGGCTGAAGAATCAGCATCCCCTCTCTCATGATGCAAACGGCTTTTCGGGGACAGCCCAGTTCCCGGAAAAATTTCTCCGGAATGGTAATCCGTCTCAGCGATGTAATCGCAACCCTTTTCTGTTCCGGAATTTTTGGGGTTGCTGTTAACATACCTGCTCCTTGCCCATGCAAGCATAAAAAACGGCCCGAATGTTCTCCGCGCCGCTTTCCGCATTCCGGAGATTCCGGCATTTTACCGGATCCCCTAACGCGAGGTCACCCAGGCGCCGGCTCCTGCCTGAGGCTTGATACTGTTAAGCACCTGATCGCTTGAGGTCGGACCTACCAGAAGAATAAACTTTCCGGGTTGGGTTACGGTATCAATCTTGGTTCCGAAGCCCGGCAGTATGGTACTGTCCTTCTTGAGGCGGATCTTCTTGTTCTTGAAGTTCTGCCGCGCGGCCTCAGCCTGAGCCATGGTGCTGAATACCCCCAGCTGGAGATAGCGCCCCCTGGGAATGGCATCTCCCTTAACCGGAGCCGGCTTCTTTTCCTGCTCGGCCTTTTTCTGAGCCTCTAATCTCTGCCTTTCCTGTTCAGCCTTCTTCTGAGCCTCAAGTTTCTGCTTTTCCTGCTCGGCCTTCTTCTGGGCTTCCAGCTTCTGCTTTTCCTGCTCGGCCTTCTTCTGAGCCTCAAGTCTCTGCTTTTCCTGGTCAGCCTTCTTCTGGGCTTCTAACTTCTGAGCCTCTAATCTCTGCCTTTCCTGATCAGCCTTCCTCTGGGCCTCAAGTCTCTGCTTATCCTGTTCGGCCTTCAGCTGAGCCTCCTGCTCCGCCCTTCTCCGGGCCTCCAGCTCGCTCTGCCGTTCCCGTTCTCTTTCCTCCCGGAGAGCCTGCTCTCTGGCCATGCTTTCCTTATGAGCGCGGGCGGCCTCGGCGGGGGTGGAGCCGGTGGCGGTGGGATTGGATACAAAGTTGCCCCGGGTATTTCCGGTGTCGCCGCCGACCACTACGCCGGAAACCACCTTTTCGCCGTTCTCAGCCGGAGGAGGAGCGCCGTTATCATCAAGGAGGGAACCAAAGCCGTCCTCTTCGCCGTCCATGTAGCCCAGAGGCTCGCCGCTCCCGAAGTCGTTATCGTTAAACTCGCGGTCATCGCTCTGATTCTGGGCGGCCTGCGCGGTCTGCGTTCCGGTGGCGGTCTCCTGCTTCCCTCCGGTATTCCGGGCGGCGCGGACATCAAAAGGCACCGGATCCTGGCCGTCTTCATGAAAAAATACCGGCAGCATGAAAGCCGCAGCGCCGGTAATGACGAGAAAGCCGATAACTACCTTAACCATTCTGTTAGACATTTCTGGTTCCTCTGTTCTGCTGCCCAGGATCCGGTGTTCCCGATCTCGTCCGGATCCCTTGTTCTGGTTCTCTTTTGCCGCTGTTTCCTGTTCCCGGAGCTTTATTCCTGAGAGGTTTTTCCGGGAGTGAAGATGCCTTACTGCTCCGCCGCCTGCCAGGCCTGGCCGTCATCAATGCTTTTCAGGACTTCCTCCGCCGTGACAAAGGACCCCGCTACCACAAGCTCGCTGTCCACGGGAAGTTCCGAAAGCGCGGCGCGGTAAGCCTGCGCGGCAGTGTCAAAGGACGCAATGCGGTATCTGGGAATGCCCAGAGCGAGCAGAGTTTCTTCAATGACCACGCTCTCCGCTCCGCGCTCTCCGGGAAGAGAACACACAAAATAATGCTCAAAGAGATCGAGATCCGTGAACTCCTTAAGAGTGCTTCTGATATCCTTGTCCTTCAGCATGCCGATAACGGCATTCCGGGGCCGCGGATTCAGATTGAGACGCTCGGCGAGGTAGTGCGCGGCGGGAGGGTTATGGGCCACGTCAAGAAGCACGTCCGGATCCCGGGAGATTCTCTCCAGCCGGCCCGGGAGATGCGCATTAATAAGCCCGGCCCGGATAGCCCCGTCTGAAATGTCAAATTTGAAGACCAGCCGGAGCAGGAGCGCCGCCGTCACTGACAGGGGAGCATTGATAAGGGGCAGGGAGGGCACCTCCAGATTCAGAATTTCAATGGGAGCCCGCATGTCAAAATGCGTGTCATCGGTTACTCGGATCTTAAGATTCCGGCCCACCACATGGAGCGCGGCCTGATGCCGGGCGGCAATGGCTCCGATTTCATTCCGGCAGACCTCAGGGAGTTCTCCGGTTACCACGGCCACCGTCCGATCCTTGATAATGCCGGCTTTTTCGATGGCGATTTCCTTCAGAGTGGATCCCAGAATCTGGCAGTGATCCAGCCCGATGCTGGGAATGAGGGCAATGTCGGCATCCAGAATATTGACTGCGTCCAGCCGGCCTCCCAGGCCCACCTCCAGAACCAGAACATTGCAAAGGTGGTTTTTGAAAATATAAAGAGCCGCCAGGGTGGTGAACTCGAAAAACGTCAGCGGGCACTCCTCGTCCAGAACCTCGTATACGGCTTCAAAGGCTTCGATGAGATCATCGTCCGAGGCCATGACGCCCCCGTAGACAATCCGTTCATTGAAGGATCTGATATGGGGAGAGGTGTAAAGACCGGTGCGGTAGCCGGCGTTTTCCAGAATGGCGGCCAGCATGGCCGCGCAGGATCCCTTGCCGTTGGTGCCGGCCACGGTGACCACCCGGACATCATCGCTGACCTTATCCACGCCCAGCCGGGCCGCTGCCAGCTGCGCCCGCTCAAGACCGAGCTTGATAACATTGGGATTGAGCTTGTTAAGGTATTCCTGCCAGGCTGCGATGCTGGGGGCAGGCATGGATCCTTTTGTCATGAGGGACTGTCCTTAAATAAAATTTCTTTTTTTCCGGGGCAATTCTGAAAGGGAAATTGCCGTTAAACCGCTGTGCGCATTATACAGGACTGACATGAAAACAGCATTACTAAAGATGAACGCCGGCAGGAATAAATGTGAAATGCGAAATGAAAAACGGGAACAGGACAAGGCCCGTTCCCGCCGTTTCCGGATCGGCTCTGCGGTCTCCGGATCCTGAGTCCCCGGAACTACAGCGGACTCGGAATATCCACAAATTCGGCTTCGATGCCGAAATGCCGGGCGGTGAACTCGCCCAGTGCTCTGATGCCGCACCTTTCAGTAGCGTGATGACCGGCAACGAAGGCGGTGATCCCCCGCTCCGCAGCCAGGTGATAGTGATGCTCCTGCACCTCGCCGGTAAAGACGGCATCCGTGTCCGGCGGGAGATCCTCCCCCAGCACGAAGCCGCCGCCCCCGGAGCAGATGACGATTTTTCTGATGGGACGATCCTGCGGGCCCATAATGAAGGGATCCCGGCCGAGATCCCGGACAATGATGCTCCGGATCTCCTCCGCTGCTACCGGATTCTCGAATTCCCCGATGACGGTAATGCTGCCGTAGCTGCCGGAAAGATAGCCGGTATTCCGGGCCCCCAGCATTTTGGCGAGAAGCGCGTTGTTGCCCAGCTCGGGGTGTCCGTCCAGAGGAAGATGCCAGGCCATGAGGGACATGCCGGCAAGAGCCCTGACCCGCTGCCCCAGAACTCCGGTCAGCCGGGGATCCGCGCCCTTCCAGTAAAGCCCGTGGTGGGTCATGACGAGATCTGCATTCCGCTGGCGGGCCGCTTCAAACAAGGCCACATTGGCGGTTACTCCGGTGACGATGCGGGACACCCGATCCCGTTCTCCCTGCACCTGAAGACCGTTCATGCTGGCATCAGAATAATCGGAAATCCTAAGATAGTCGTTCACAAAGGCGGCTATCTCCATGAGGGGGACGCCGCCAGAGCTGGCATTATGAGAATCTGTCATGAAAATAAGTCCTCAGGCAAAAAATGAAAGCGAACAGGAAAAGGAAATGCCTTTTCTGAAAAGAGGCGCCGCCCCGCAGCTGAAAAATACCGAACTGAAAAACGCTCCGGAATCCGGAAGCAGGCTGGCCGGCTTCTCCGGAAGCGGGGGCTCCCCGGTGACTTTATACCACAGCGCCGGAAAAAAGGATCCCGCGAAGACCGCATTTACAGCAAATCTGCGATCCGGAAGGAGGAGCGGCGCCGGATCTTTTTCAGGATCGTTTTACGGAATGCTTTTCGGAGCGTTTTTCTGAAAAAAGGGGGGCGGAGCCGGTTTCAGGGGGCGCCGCCCCCGCCCTTTCCATCTCCAGAAGCTGGCTCTTTCTCCTGAGTCCCCAGGCATAGCCGGTCAGGCGGCCGTTTTTGCCCATAACCCGGTGGCAGGGAACGATGATGGCCGCGGGATTCCGCCCGACGGCCCCGCCCGCGGCTCGGGGAGAGACGCGGTTTCCCATGAGGGCGGCGACTTCGCCGTAGGTCATGGTCTGGCCATAGGGAATGCTTAAAAGGATCTCCCAAACCCTTTTCTGAAAATCCGTCCCCCTGAGGCAAAGATGCGGGGTAAAGCCGGGATCCCGGCCGGCAAAATAGCTGTCAAGCCAGGCCCGGGTCTCCTGAAATACCGGGTTATCCGAGTCCGGAGAATCGGGGACGGAGAGCCCGGCAGCGGCGTCGGCGTTAAACCGGAGACCGGTGAGGGAAATGCCGTCCGAACAGGCGGTCATGGGCCCTAAGGGGGTATTAAGGATGATTTGGTATTCCATGCGTTCCAGGCCTTCCATGTGTTCCGGGCATTGCATCCGGTATCAGCCGGAACCGGACTCCGCTGCGGGGCGCGGACAAATAATGCCGATCATCCGGCGCGGTGATCGCCCCCTTTGATTATGCGGCTGGAAAATTTTTCCGAAGCCGTCAGCCGGATCTCGCAAATGCTGTGAATTACCACACGTTTTTTTGCGGCTCCGCTATGCAAAAACCATTTATTGCGGGAGAGTAAACTGCATGATGCCTGTTAAACCGCTGTCATCCGGCGCGGCAGTGTTTTTCAAATAACTGTCGCGGCTCCTTAAGGGCTGTTATTATTATCTTTGCTTCTGCTATGGCCAAACTAAACCGCAAGCTCTCCCTGAGCTTCATCATACCGCTTCTGATTGTTGCCGTCATCTCCGTATGCGGCATCTCGGTATCAAACAGAACCATCATCGATTCTTCCAATCGTTCCATATTCTCCGGCATTCTGGCGGGCTGCTCCGGCTATATCGGCTACTGGCAGCAGAAAAATGCCATCGCTATGGAAAAATATGCCGCCCTGCCGGAGGATAAGGCGCTGAAGCTGAAGAGTCTGAGCGATCCGACTCTGGCCGGGGTGATGACCGATGCCTCCGGCGCGGTAACCGCCTACTTTGCCGATGAATCCGACGGCCGCCTGTACATGGCTCAGGGCACCGAGGAGCTTTTTAATTCCGGCTTTGATCCCCGGAAGCGCGCCTGGTATACCGAAGCCACGGCTTCTCCCGATCATGCCATATTCTCGGAGCCCTACATCGATGTCATCACCAAGCAGATGATCATCACCGTGGCCAAGCGCGCCAAAAACGGCGTAGTCGGCGCTGATTTCACCACCCGGGATCTCCTGAACATCATAAACGGACTCAGCATTCCGGGCAGCGGCTTTGCCGTGCTGACCTTCGGCCCCGAAAACCGGATTCTGGCCTACAGCAATACCGAATTCATCAATCTGCCTCTGGATTCTCTGGACTCTCATCTGACCGTAAAGCTCGCAGATGAAGTTCTGACCGCTTCATCTGACGGCAACCCCACGGAGGTTTCTCTCAGCAACGGCCGCACCATGATGGTCATGGGCGTTCCCATTGCCAGTTCCAGCTGGAAGCTTTTTGTATTTATCAACAAGGATTATTTCTACGGCTCCTCCAACAAAACCCTGTTTTTGTTTATTCTTGGTTTTACGCTCTTCTTCCTGCTGTTTTACTTTGTTACCAGGTACTTTATCTATAACAGGCTGGTCAGGCCTATAGAGGAGGTCAGCGAGCATTTAAGAAAAATGTCAGACGGGGAAATCAATCTTACAGATCGCCTGATAATCTCCACCGGGGATGAAATAGAGTCCATGAATAATTCCCTCTCCGCTTTCGTGGCGCGGCAGCATGACAATATCATCAAGCTCAGCGACAAGATGCGGGAATCGGTGAGCGTGGCCAATGCCAACAACAGTCTGATCTCCGGCGAAATTAAAAACCAGAATGAAAGCATCACCGGAGTTGTGGATATCATTCAGGATATCCACAGCGTAACCCGCCAGATTATGGATGTAACCGCCAGCACCATTAAAAGCATCGATAGTATCCACAGCACATCCGGCAACGGACTTTCCATTGTGGCCGAAACCGAAAACGCCATGCGCAGCCTGTCTGATTCCATAGGATCCACCCAATCTGCCGTTCAGGGCGTGGCCCGGCATACCGATGAAATTGCCCGGCTTTCGGAAAACATTAAGACCATTGCCGAACAGACCAACCTCCTGGCGCTCAATGCCGCCATTGAATCGGCCCGCGCCGGGGAACACGGCCGCGGCTTTGCGGTGGTAGCCGATGAAGTGAGAAATCTGGCCGTTAAGACCCGGGAATCCACAGAACAGATCCAGAAGACGGTGGAAGCCCTGATCGGCAACATGAAGAGCACTCTGGAAAAGGTCTCGAAAAGCACCGCTGACTGCACCCTGACCATTGAGCGCAACAAGGAGGCCGTGGCCTTCCTGACCGACATCATGAGTCAGATCGAAACCACCAGCGCGCGGGCAAAGCAGATTACGGATTATGCCAGCCGGCAGTCCGGCCTTATTTCCGCCGCCGATTCCCAGATTGAAAAGATCACTGCGGCGCAGACGGATATCCGGACGGCCGTGAATTCCATCTCCTCCAGCACCTCCGAAATACAGCATTCGTCTGAAACGATTATCAGGGAGCTCCTTCAGAATTAACAGCGGCGGCGCTGTTAAAAGAAAGCACTGCGGACGGCTAAAAGCCCGGGCCGCAGCGTTTTTTTTTTCGGGGGAGGCCAGGGGCTGCGGGATATTTTCCGGAAACGGCAGGAACAGGTATAATGCCTTCGGGGACATGAGCCCCGGCGAAGCGGCAGCGCCGAAGCTCATGGGGTCTTTTCGGAGCCCGACCTCCCGGAGGCGGAAGGAATGTTTTCGTCAAAGGGGCTTTTTTGCCGCGGGAAACAAGGGGATAATTTCATGAAAATCTTAAGCCTGTTTTTTGCAGGACTGCTGGGAATCACGGCTTTTGCCGCTTCAGCCGGGGATTTTGACGCCCTGACTAAGACCGGAGCCGTCTACGAAGCCGAAGCAAAGGTAAAATATCAGAGCTATGAGGTATTTACGGCAGATAACGGAGAGCCGCAGGTGGGCATCTACTTTGCGCCAAAGGAGCCTCTTAAAAATTTCCGGGTGCTCGGCCTTACCTTCAAGGACGCTGATGATAACGGCCAGGTTTACTTTGACGAAAAGGAAATCTGGCGCGCGGCCGAATTAAGCAGCGCAAAGCCGCTTCTGGTGCGCCTGACCTTCATAGGCTCCATCCCGAACTACGGCATCTCCTTTGAAGACACCGCCGGCAAGGTCCGGAAGTTCACCATCAGCGAAAGCGGCATGGACGGATCCCTGGTGCTGGCACCCTTCAAATAAGCAGAAAACAGTCCTGCGTCCCGCCGGGAATCTCTGGTCTTCCCGGTCCGGGGCTCGCGGCTGCCTCTACACCGGCATGAAGTTTGCGGCGCTGAAGGATGCGGCATCGGCTGCAGCGTCCTCGCCGGGAGACTCCTGATCTGCCGCTTCCGTATATCCCCGCACCACGTTGTTCCAAAACTCCCCGATATTGACAAACTGCTCCACCTCAGCCATGAATTTGTCGTTATCCAGGATATCGCAGGGCAGCACCTTGTTGATGGCGCAGTGTCCGCTCTCGCCGTTCAGGCACAGCGTGGCTCCGTACGTGGAGTTAAATACGTAATTAGCCTCCAGCATGGCCTTGTAGAGCTTCTCGTTATTGTCCACCCGGGGTTCCCCCAGATCGCAGATAAGAGCAACGGCATGAAACTCCGGGAGATCCGTTAAAGTAACCGTAAACTCGTCCGCCGCGAAGGAGCACGAATTGCTTTCATCAAGCTCCAGATCCAAACCGATGCTTTGCCCGAAAAATTTTATGAGTTCAATTCCTTCCATTAGCTCGCACTCCGTAAAACAATTCTGCCTGGGTCGCAGAAAACAGCAAAACCGCCCGGCTGCCCGAAGCGGTGTTTGCGTTGCCCGGGCAGGAACGGGTCAGGAATATCATAGCACGATCTGCGTCTCCGCTTAATGCCCGGGGGAAAGCTATACCGAAATTAGCAGGGTTTACTGCCGGATCCTGCCGGCATATTGGCATATTTGTCCAGAATCGCCTCTCCCGGCGATTCCTTCCGGATCCTCCCCGGCCTCTCAGGGGTAAATGGCGGAGGGATCTGTGTTTACAATAATCCGGCTTTGGGACACAATAATCAGGATCGGGCCCGGCCCCCGGCATGACCGGAAAACCGCGGCGCCGGCGCCTTTATCACGGAGAACTCCCATGACTGACATGATCACCAAAAGAAACGCCCTTCTGGCCCAGAGGGTTATCCGGGGCCTGAAGTCCCGCAATATGACCGGGTACTATGCCGCCACCAGAGAGGAAGCTCTGAAGCTGGCCCTGAGCCTGATTCCCGAAGGAAGCTCCGTTACCATGGGAGGCTGCATGTCCGCCAGGGAAATCGGTCTTACGGACGCTCTGAAGGCCGGCTCCTATAACTTCATCGACCGGGATAATTACGCGGACAAGCGGGCCGCCATGCTGGCCGCCTACGACGCCGATTTCTTTATTTCCAGCGCCAACGCCATGACCGAGGACGGCGTCATTGTCAATATCGACGGCAATTCCAACCGGGTTTCCGCCATTGCCCAGGGGCCCCGGAAGGTGCTTATCATTGCGGGAATGAACAAGGTGTGCCGGGATACGGACAGCGCTCTTAAACGGGCCCGGAATGTGGCCGCTCCCATTAACGCCCAGAGATTCGGTCTCAGCACTCCCTGCTCCAGAACCGGCTCCTGCATGGACTGCAAATCTCCGGATACCATCTGCTGTCAGTTCCTTATCACCAGATATTCCCGGCATCAGGACAGAATTCACGTCATTCTGGTGAACGATTCTCTGGGGTACTGATCCCGGGGACGGGTTTGGGGCTGCGGTCGGGCCGGGAGATGGATTAATCTTCCGGCCGCTCTTTTACTGCCGGGTATTCCGCCTTTCCCGACCGGTTCTCCGGTAGTGTTCCTTCTTTTCGGCATACATGCGTTCATCGGCGATCCGGATAAGCTGCGTCAGATCCTTCCCGGGAAATTCCCGGGCTCCGGCTGAGCCGCAGGACACGGAGATCTCGCTGATACTGTCTCCGCGGAAGGCCGCGGCGCTCCGGCGGAATTCGGCCAAAACCTCCGCAAGCTGACTTTCGCTGAGATGAAGGACGGCGGCAAATTCATCGCCGCCGATGCGAAAAACTTCGCCGTATGGCTCCAGGGATTTCCGGAGACAGTCTGCCGCGCCCCTGATAAGCTCGTCCCCCGCGGCATGACCATAGGTATCGTTAACCTCCTTAAGACCGTTCACATCCGCCGTAAGATAAACAAAATGCTCCTCCAGGGGCAAACGCTCCAGTCTGGCCCGGGTTTCCTCAAAGGCCCGCCGGTTCATAAGCTCCGTCTGATGGTCGATAAAGGAGGCCGAAGCCAGAGCCCGGGTGCGCGCGATAATGATGCGAATGGCCAGAAGCATGATGATGAGCACAATGACGCACAGCACAACGTTCAGAAGAAGCACGTTCATCAGCTCCTTCTTCACAGCGGATCCGTCGCTCTCGATCACGAGATACCAGCCCAGATTATCGATGTACTTCGCCACGGCAAAGCTGTCACCGTCCAGATCCTGATAGACGCAGTCCCGGGTGTCTCCCAGCGGAATATTCACGGGATAAGGCTGGCCGATTCTGTTCTCAGCGGTGTCCACCTCCGTAATCCCGGCCGGGTTTACCAGGCTGATTCTGACGCCGTAGGCCCGTTCCAGGCTGACAAAAAGATCATGATTGCCGGTCATGCGGGCCCCGGCGCCGCAGACTCCGAGAAAATTGCCGTTCTCGTCCTCCACCCGGATATTGGCAAACACCGTCCACCGCCCCTGACTGAGCTCGTCCCGGTCGGAGTTCAGGGCATAGGGTTTGCCGGAAGAAACAAAGGAGTCATACCACCTGTCCCGGGGATCCGCGGCGGGATCGATCCTTTTATTGATGCCGCCATAGGAGTAATAGCACATGGTGGCGGCGGAAACGGCAAATGCCGCCTCAAAGCCGAAGGCGTTCTTCTGGGCGGCAAGATAGCGGGCCAGGGACTGTTCGGAGGACGCGCCGCAGGCCGGATCCTCTTCCTTGAACGCTTTTATCAGAAAGGGATCCCGGGCCATGGAACGGGCCACCGTGAGCGGCTCCGAGAGCTCGCTTTTTATGGAATCGTAAATGCGGAAGGAAAGAGCCCGGGCGAGATCCCGGCGGTTCTGATCCGCCATGAGCCTAAGAGACCACATGGAGACGAAGGTGGACAGCGCAAAGCTGAGAATGACAATGGCGAAGGCCAGTCTGGTGATTCTTCTTCCGTTCATTAGAGAGATCCTTTTAAGCCGTCGCCTGAGGATGCCGGTGCCACCCGGGACCTGATAGCGCCTGAGGCCCGACAGCGCCCGGGAGATGACCGAGCCGGTCTCCGCCAAAGGCAGCCGGCATCATATCACCTTAAATCATCTCCCGCCGGCAAACCTTGATGAATTTCTCATTCTCAGACTGTTTGCGAAAATTCGTTTTTTAAGCGCCGGCAGCAAGGAGGGGGCGGGAACGGCTGGGTTTGCGGGATCAGTCCTGTTTTGCCGGCGGGGTCTCGGGCTGAAGCTCCTTAAGGAGACCGCAGCTCTCCTGCTCCCCGAGAGCGCAGGCCTTGTCCAGAAAGAGGGCCGCCTCCTCCCGATTCTCGCGCTTCAAAGCAACCTTGCCCATAAAGGCGCAGGCTTCGGGGTTATCGAGATCGCAGGCCCGGCGGGAGTAGCCGAGAGCCTTGTCGGGATCCTTGGAAACCCCCGAGCCGGTCCAGAAAAGATAGCCGAGATTGTTGCAGCCCTGGCCGTTATCAAGGCGGCAGGCCTTGTCATAAAGGCTAAGGGCCTTGCTGTAATCCTGAGAGCCGCCCTTGCCGCTCAGGAAGAGATTCCCCAGATTGCAGCAGGCAATGCCGTAATCTCCGGCGCAGGCTTTTTCATAAAGCTCTCCGGCCCGGGCGAGATCCGCCTTGACGCCGCGGCCCTGCTCATACATCACCCCGAGGTTGCTGCAGCCCTCAAAGGAACCCAGACGGCATCCTTTCTCAAAATATTCCCCCGCCTTCGCATTATCCTGGGGCGCACCGTCTCCGTTCAGATAAAGATTCCCGAGATTGCTGCAGCCAAGGCCGTCATCCATGCGGCAGCCCTGTTCATAATATTCTCCGGCCTTTGCGGCATCCCGGGGAAGACCCAGCCCCCGCTCGAAATAATAGCCCAGAAGGACGCAGCCCTGACTGTCCCCGAGGCCGCAGGCCTTTTCATATAAAGGGACGGCGCTCGGGAAATCCTGTTTTCTGCCTGCTCCCTCCTCAAACAAATGGCCGAGGTTGACGCAGCCCGGGCCGAAGTCAAGGCCGCAGGCCTGCTCAAGATATTCGCCGGCCTTCCCGTAATCCTGCGGGACGCCCCGGCCGTAATAGTAGAGAGCGCCGAGATTGCTGCAGCCAAGGCCGCTTCCCAGACTGCAGGCCTGTTCATAAAAGGATCGGGCTTTGGCGAGATCCGGATCTTTCCCCCGGCCGTGCTCATACATCACCCCGATATTGTTGCAGCCCTCCCCGGCTCCCATGCCGCAGCCCTTGTCATACAGGAATTCGGCCCGGGAAAGATCCGGCTTCCGGCCGATGCCCTCGGCATAAAGATACCCCAGATTCACGCAGCCCATGCCGTGATCGAGCTTGCAGGACTTCTCATAATACTGAGCCTCCTGTTCCCGGCCCTCCTGCCCCAGCGCTCCCTGACCGGCAAGGCGTCCCATGCTGAGACAGGCCGCGCCGGATCCCAGATCGCAGGCGGAGCTGTAAAAGGTCGCCGCCCGGGCAATATTCCGGATCTCCTGATCCCCCATAAGGTAGAGATCCCCCAGAGACTGGCAGGCCTCGGCATGTCTGAGCCGGCAGCCCTTCTCCATGCCGGTCAGGGCCTCGGGAATGCTTCTTTCTATTCCGTTGCCGTTCCAGTACATCACCCCCAGCTTGTAGCAGCCCAGGGCGTTATCAAGATCGCAGGCCTTGCGAAGCAGGGGCTCGGCCTTGACAAAATCTCCCTCCCTGCCGATGGCGATGCCCTTCTCCGCGCAGTCCTGGCCGGAGCTGCAGTCCGGTTCTCCGGCAAAAGCTCCGGAGCCTGATGACATGACAATGGCGGTTATGAGAGCGGCCATTCTGGAAAAAACTGCGAGCCTGGGCATATCGGATACTCCCTGGAAAGTAAAAGATGAAGCTGCGGGAAGGTTATGAAATAAGGCTCCTGCCTTATCGCCGTTCGAGAGACGGTCAGGTGCTTCCTGAAACCGGCATCCCGAAGTCAGGCCGATTATTTCAGCTTTTGCGGGCGCAGGGAAGCATTCCCTGCGTTAAATGGAGCCCCGGCCGCAAAAAAGCCGGGGGAAAGAGCATCATCAGGGCGCAAGCGGCAAGGTCTTTGCCAGAGGTATGAATCAGGCAAAGCCGAGCCGGATTTGCGTTCCAGGGAGGAGGATACTGAACGGAGGCTGGCAGGCCGGCTCTGACCGGGCCCCGGGGTAACCGGAGAGATTTCAGGCCGGAATATCAGGTTCGCAGAAAACATGCTCCATGCCGCTGAATTCGGAAATGCTGAATTAATTTAATTAAGCAAATTATCAAGCTGGTAATTCAATGTATTCATAACAATCACATTGTCAGGAATATTTACATTTACCTGGTCATCTGAAATCAAAACCATATATGAGCATTTTTTCTTACTGCCTGCGTTATAAAGCAAAGACAGTGCTTCCTCAAAAGTTTCTGATTTCTTTTGTATTTTTATTGCAACAGGAGCATTGTTATAGTGTTTTTTCAGCAAAGCATCAATTCCATTATTTCTTTGAACAATCACGCAATGAAACTGATTTAAGATATTCAGTTCGTCTTCGCTTTTATTCATGTAAGATTCTATTCCTTTTTCCAAAAGATTTGACTTTGTCTTAAAAGGATTTTCAAGTCTGCTTTGCGCTATATCAAAGGCATCTTTATTCCTGTCAATTCCGATATACCTTCGGTTTAAAAGTTTCGCGCTGACCAAGGTTGTTCCGCTCCCCATAAAAGGATCCAGAACAAGATCATTCTCGTCAGTGCTGATTTTTATAATCCTCTCCAGCAGTTCAATCGGCTTTTGAGTCGGATATCCTGTTCTTTCTTTTGCCTTTGGATTCAAGAATGGAATATCCCATACGTCAGATAACGGAACTCCTTTCTTTTCATCAGCCTGAACCACCTCACCGTTATCATCTGTTTTGTAAACTGCTTTTCCGTTTTTTCTTTCTCTCTGCTGTAAAATCTGATCTAAATTCGTTGTCGGCGAATAATCACAGTAAATCGTATTAAATTTGTATTTAGCACTCTTAGAATAAAAAAATATCGTTTGATGATTTGCTAAAAGACCTTTTTTGGAATTTGACCAGCGTTTAAAAGTCCATACGATTTCACTTCTGAAGTTATCCTCACCAAATATTTCATCCATCACTATCTTTAAGTACCATGATGCAGAATCGTCGCAATGCAGAAAAATACTTCCAGTATCTTTTAAAACCTCCTTCATCACGCATAAACGTTCTTTCATGTACGTAAGATAATCATCCTTTGATTTCCATACATCGTTAAACTCGTAAAATTTATCATTCTTGCCTAATCTTTGGATTTTCTGGGTAAAAAAAGGAGGATCAAGGTAAATCAGATCAACAGAATTCCGATCTAGCTTCTTTAAGACATTAAGACAATCATCTAAATAAATCATTGTTTGTTTCTCATTTTACTTTTTAATTCTGCAATTTCTGAAATAATATTCAGCAGATCAAATCTCCGTTTAATAGACGGTCAGGCAGACTAAATCGGCATCCCGGGTCATAAGGTCTGATTGTTTCAGCTTTTGATGCTACAGGAAACCTCATCAAGAAGTTTGTTGAATGCGGCAATTACAGCATTATTTTTCAGATCAGAAAAACTGCTGGAATGTTCGTACCTCAGTTCTCCTGTATCACTGTTATGGGACAAAGAATGAAATAAAACATTATCAGAAGATAATTTCCTGACATCAAAATAAGCGGCTAACATATAATCATGAGTAGAAACAAATATCTGAACACCATTTCGCTGAAGCTCTAACAGCATTTCAACAATAACCGGAACATACGCAGGGTTTATATTTGCTTCAGGTTCATCCCAGAACAATACGGAACCTTTTTCCATTGTTCCGTTCTTTATCAGCTGCCAAAGCAGAGCCATTTTACGGATCCCTTCAGCAACCAAATTAAATTCCTGTTTTGAGTTCCCATTCTTCAAACAGAATTCATCGCGCTTAGCATCAAAGTAAACCTTTCCATGAATAAGCTTCTGAATACGCGAAAGCATTTTGTTTTTAGCAGCGCTGTTTCTTCCAGCAGAAATATCGATCTTAGCGGCGTTGATAATATCAGTATATGTTGCATCAAAACGCACTTTATTCTTTTCGACAGCAGCATTTAGATTATAACTATTAGATAAAATTTCTTTTGCAGGAATAAAAATACTGCTCGCCCCCTTAAAAGCTGCCTCCCAGGTGTGTTCCCCCGTTACATCAGCATTCCACTTGCTGTTTTTTCACAAAAACCTGCCGTTAAAAGCTTGTTTTCCGGGAAATCTTGTAATTCATCTGCAGCTGTAACACGAACAGACGCTCTGGGATTACCTTGCTTTCTGGAAATCAGACGAGAAATGTTATAATCATCCGGAAGCATTACAGAAACAATCTTATAAGCGAATGAAATCTTCGGATCCGCGCATTGGCATGCTGAATATAATACTTTCAGAAGATGTGTTTTTCCAGTGCCATTCTCTCCAATAAATATATTAATCCCGTGATCAAAATCAATTTTAACGTTAGTGAAAACAGTAAAATTTTCCAGTTTAATCCTTTTTATTATCATTAGAAAGCAATCTCCTAGAAAATGCAGCCACTCCCAAAAATTACATAATCCCCGGCTGAAAAAACAGACTCACAGCCTCTGTTGCATTAGGTCTGACAGCTATTGGCATAGGATTATTCATCATTTTCATCACCTGAAATTGTCTCAGTTTAACCTATGATCAGTTTAGAGGCTTCTCCCTGTAACTCAGGCTCATACCTTTCATGCGCCGCAGTCTGAATATAATTCGTAAAGCCATTATTCTCAAGGCTTTACCCTCAATTATTAACGCAGAAAGTCAAAAAAAGGTTTTGAGCTCTTTATCTCTTTCCCCTGGTTCTCAGAACTCCCTGTT